>JANQME010000136.1 GCA_028280205.1 Longimicrobiales bacterium | reverse complement strand
GTCGGTTCTCGGCGCCTCAGTCGGCTCGACGCCGAGCGCTCGGCGTGTCGGCACTATGCACGCGAGGAGACAGACCCCCAGCATCAGGATCGCGTAGCCCACGAGCATTGCGAGGTGCGTGGGCCTCAACCCGTTGGAGAGCTCCTCGGCGGCCTCAAACGGCACATCATCCAGGATCGGTGATCGACGTGAGCTCATCGCGCCATACGACGAAGTCGTATAGCAGCCGTTCCTCGGGCCGATCCGCAACAAGGTCCCGACTCCGGATCTGGACGACGCGCTCGCCCGCGGGCAGCGGAAGCGTGGGGTATCCGAACAGCGTGACGAGCTCGAAGATGACGGCGCCGGCGCAGATCGCGAATGCCATCGGACAGCACCTGCGGTTATGCGGCGTTCAGTCTCATGTCCGAGGGTGTCGGAGTACTCACTGTGGAGTTCAAGACGAACCTGCTTGCCCCGGCTCAGGGCCAGGAGCTGATCGCGCGCGGAAAGGTTGTCCGTTCGGGTCGCACCATCACCGTGTGCCAAGCAGAAGCATTCATGCAGGTTGCGGGCGCGGAGACTCTGGTGGCGACCATGATCGCGACGATCATGACGGTGCGGGACCGTCCGAACGTCGTGGGTTGAGAAACGTTTCGAGACAGCGCCAGCTTTGAGGACGCATCAAGACTCTCGACGGGAGCGAGCGACATGAGCGCTTACGATCTGATCCGGGAGGCGGTGGTCCACCGACGGAGCATCTCCTGTACGTACAAGGGTCACCTCCGAGAGATGTCCCCGCACGTCATCGGCGTGAAGGATGGAAGGAGGCAGGCCCTCTTCTACCAGTTCGGAGGCAGTAGCAGTAGCGGCCTGGCTCCGGCTGGGTCGCCGGAGAACTGGAGGTGCATCCCCGTCGATGTCCTGACGGACGTCGCGGTGATCGACCGGGACTGGCACTCTGCTCCGAGCTACAGCCGCTCCCAGACCTGCGTCGATGACGTGGACGTCAAAGTCGATTTCTGAGAACGGTGAGGCGTTCGTTGAGATTCGGCGGCGCGTCGAGGAGGCTTGTTTCACCTAGTCGTTGAAATAGCCTGCCTCCGCGATGTCCTCGAGAAGCTCCGGGCCTGTCGGCGTCCAGCCGAGGCGTTCCCGTGTTCGTACGCTGGATGCTGGTTGATCGAGCGCGGCGAACGGAGCGAACCAGGTGAAGTGTTCCTCCGCCTTCTCTTCAGGAACGGATTCGCATGGCGCGCCGAGGCCCGTGGCGATCGCCTGTGCGATCTTACGAAACGGCACGCCTTCCTCGGCCACGGCATGGTAGGTCTCACCCGTAGCCCCGAACTCGATGGCGAGCCGGAAGGCACGGGCTGCGTCGCGTCGATGCACCGCGGACCAGAGGTTTCGACCCTCCCCAACATATGCAGACAGGCCTTTCTCTCTCGCGATATCGATCAGCATCGGAACGAAGCCACGGTCGCCCGTACCGTGAACGGAAGGGGGCAACCGCATCACGCTCGCTCGAATGCCGCGAGCAGCCAAGGCGTTGGCCGCAGTTTCGGACGCTCGGGGGTATTGGTCCGTCGGTCCAGGTGCCTTGTCGTTCTCGGTTGCAACCTGCTCCGCGGTCTCCAGAAACGCCACGCCCGCCGTGACGATCAGCGGCTTGTCCGTATCGTCGATCGCCGCGCCGAGCGTCTCGATTGCGGCCCGGTCGATCGCGCACGACTCTTGGAACCGCAAGAAGTCATGTAGGAAGGCGGTATGAATCACGGCGTCCGCGGCCAATGAGCCGCTGCGGAGGGTTTCCGGAGCTTGGAGATCGCCTCGGTGAACCTCCGCGCCAAGCGTTGCGAGCAGTTCCGCGCTTCGGTCAGAGCGGACGAGGCCAAGGACCTCGTGACCATGGTTCAGAAGCTCTTCGACGACTGCGGAGCCGACGAATCCGGTGGCGCCGGTTACGAATACTCTCATGGATCATCCTCCGTGTTGCTTTGGGGACAGTCTGATCCACGATCGTATCACGATAAAGACGAGACTTCATACGGGTATAGTTGCTACCAGGGTCGAGGGATATGGATGAGGAAAACCGCCTAAGCACTTTTCTGAAGGATCGTCGAAGGCGGCTTGATCCGGCAGCTTTCGGGTTTTCGGGAAGGCGGCGCACCCCTGGCCTGCGACGCGAGGAGGTCGCTCAACGGGCCAACATCAGCACCACTTGGTATACCTGGCTCGAGCAGGGCCGCGGTGGTGCGCCCTCGCCACGGGTTCTCGAGAGTCTCGCCGAAGCTCTGATGCTCACCGAGGCCGAGCGAGAGCACCTCTTCCTGGTCGGCATCGGACGACCACCCAAGTCCCAATCCGCTTCGCGGGATGGGATAACGCCGCAGCTCCAGCGCTTTCTCGACGCGCTGACCTTCGTTCCGGCGACCATAGCGAATCCGCAATGGGACATCGTCGCCTGGAACGATGCGGCTCGTGTCGCGCTGGCCGACTACGGTGCGCTCTCAAAAGACGAACGCAACATCTTGCGAAGAATGTTCCTGGACCGTGAGACGCGTACCGCGCAGGAGGATTGGGAGAGCGTCGCCCGCTTCTTGGTGGCGACGTTCCGAGCAGAAACCGCTCGTGCCGGAGAGGATGACCGGGCGGCGGAGTTGATCGCTGAACTCTCGAGTAAGAGCGCCGAATTTGCCGCGATGTGGGACGAAAAGGACGTCCAATGGACAGGAGAAGGCGTCAAGAGGATCCGGCACGCGTTGGTGGGAACCATCGAATTCGAATTCTCTTCGTTTGCTGTCGATGGCCGTCCCGACCTAAGGCTCGTCACCTACACCCCAGCCGGACAAGACGACCTGGAGAAGATGCGGCAACTGTGTCACCGTTCGGGAACGGACCGAAGCGACGCTTTCCCACGATAGGTGGCGGACAGCAGTGCCTTCGGGATCGAGCCATGATGAGCGGTCCTCGACGCGACCGACCTCAACCCGCTTGCCCCGACTTCCTCCAGCGGGGAAGGTTGAATGCATGCTTCCCCCTATCCGACTCCGCCCCCCCGTCGGGAACTGACCGTGCCCGGGGACACACGCGAAGGAGCTTGCGAGGCGTCCCTCACGGAGCTTCTGCGGGCCTCCGGTGGGGGTGACCGGTCGGCGTTCGATCGGCTCGTTCCGATCGTGTACGACGAGCTCCGGTCGATCGCGCACAACCGCCTCCGTGCCGAGCGGGCGGGCCACACGCTGAACACGACCGCCCTGGTGCACGAGACCTGGCTGCGCCTCGCCGGTCAGGAGCGGACGGCGTGGCGCAACCGTGCGCACTTCTTCGCCATCGGCGCGCGTGCCATGCGCCGCGTCCTGGTGGATTATGCTCGCGCCCGCGACGCCCAGCGGCGCGGCGGGTCGGAGGCCCACGTGCCGCTTCACGTCGTGGAGCACGAAGCACCCGAGCTCCTGACGGCCGCGGCGGCGACCGAGGTTCTGACGTTGAACGATGCCCTCGACGCGCTGGCGACCTTCGACGAGCGCGGAGCCCGGATCGTCGAGTCGCGCTTCTTCGGAGGGCTGACGCACGCCGAGATCGCGGAGGCGTTGGAGCTGTCCGAGGTGACGGTCCGACGCTCGTGGACGAGCGCCCGCGCGTGGCTGCGCCGTGAGCTGGCCGCGGATACCGCGTTCGAGCGCAGCGGTGTGGACCTCGGTGCCGACGGAGGGACCGGTGCGTGCTGAGCGCTGGGCAGAGGTGCAGCGGCTCTTCCACGAAGCGCTGGCGCATCCCGACTCCGATCGACCGGCCTTCCTGGCGGGGGTCGACGACGAAGAGCTGCGCAGGGAGGTCCTCGAGCTCCTGGCCGCACACACGGGTCCCGACAGCTTCCTGGACACGCCCGTCGCTCGGCTTCCGGATACGGACGCTGCGCTGCTCGACGAGCCTGACGCGAGGTCACTCGCAGAGTCGGACTCGGAGGCAGGTTCGACGCGCGAGCCGCCCCTGCCGGTCGCGGGCGCGTACGAGGTCGTCCGACCACTCGGCGAAGGGGGCATGGGCGAGGTCTTCCTGGGCCGGCAGCGGACCGAGGACTTCACACGCGACGTCGCGATCAAGGTCGTCAAGCGCGGGATGGACACCGACGAGGTGCTCCGGCGCTTCGCGCTGGAGCGGCGGATCCTCGCCTCGCTCGTTCACCCGAACATCGCGCAACTGCACGACGCGGGCGCCACCGCCGACGGTCGCCCGTACTTCGTCATGGAGTATGTGGCGGGCGAGCGTATCGACGCCTGGGCCGATCGAACCGACCTCGACACGGAGGCCCGTGTGCGGCTCTTCCGCGCCGTGTGCCACGCGGTCCAGTATGCGCATCGCAAGCTGATCGTCCATCGGGATATCAAGCCGGGCAACGTCCTGGTCAGCGACGAGGGCGTCGTGAAGCTGGTCGATTTCGGAATCGGGCGGGTCCTCTCGCCGGAGGAAGACGGCGACGCGACTGCGCCGGCGACGCGCACGCAAGCCCGCAGGCTCACGCCCGACTACGCCTCGCCCGAGCAGCTCCGTGGCGAGCCGGCCTCCACGGTGTCGGACGTGTACGCGCTCGGCGTGCTCCTCTTCCGGCTCCTGACCGGATGCACTCCCTGGCCTCCGGCCACGACCTCGGATGAAGCGCTCTCCCGCTCGCGGACGGCCACCGCAGCCCCGAGGCCGAGCGCTGTCCTGGAGGCGAGCCCGATCGAAGACGGAAGCGACGGGGACCGGGCGGATCGCGCGCGACGGGTCCGGCGCCTCCGCGGTGATCTGGACAATATCGTGATGAAGGCGATGCACCCGGAACCGGACCGCCGCTACGGCTCGGCGGCGGCCCTGGCCGAAGATCTCGATCGGCACCTGGCCGGCCGACCGGTCGCAGCACGGGGCGATTCGTTCGGGTACCGCGCCGGCAAGTTCGTGCGGCGCAACCCGAGTGCGGTCGTAGCGGCGGCGGCCGTCGTGTTCGGGCTCGGAGCCGTGAGCGTGACGTCGACGATCCAGTCTCGGCGGGTCGCTCGAGAGCGCGACAAGGCCCGCGAGGTCCGGAGCTTCCTGCTCGAAACCTTCGGCGCGAGCAGCGCGGAGGGCTCGAGTGGGGACGCGACCACCGTGCGCGAGCTCCTCGACGCTCAGGTCGCGACGGTACGCTCGACGTACGCGGACGATGCCGAGCTGCGGGTGGAGATGCTGGGTGTCCTGGCCGACGCGTATCACCGGCTCGGCCTCTTCGCCGACGCGGAGCCGCTGGCGCGCGAGGCGCTCGCCGAGCGACGTGTGCTGGCCATGGGGGACGACCGGGACGTCGCCGCGGCGCTCGATCTCCTCGGCTGGATTCGGCACCGTCGCGGCGACCCGGAGGAGGCGGTGTCGTTGCTGACCGCGTCCGTCGACATGTGGAGACGGCTCGGGGACGACCACGTCGACGGTCTGGCGCACGCCCTCAACGACCTCGGTTCCGTCTACGACCAGTTGGGCCGTGCCGACACGGCCGAGTCGCTGCTGCGTGAGGCACTCGCGATCCGGGAGCGTGACGGACGGACGGATCGCGGGGTGGCGGTCACGTCCAGCAACCTCGCGGCGCTGCTCTATGGACAGGGGCGTTACGAGGCGGCCGATTCGCTCGGACAGGCGGCGTTCGAGACGCTTCGGGCGACGGTCGGCCCCGACCACTGGCGGACGTTCGTGGCGCAGAGCAACCTGGCGATCGTCCGCTGGGTGGCCGGGGACCACGACGGTGCGGCGGCCCTGTACGAGGATTTGCTGGCACGGCAGCGGGGCGTCGATGGAGGTCGCAACGCCCGGACGGCTTCATCGATGGCGACGTATGCCAACCTGCTCCGCGCCCGAGGCGAACCCGAGGCCGCCGAGGCGATGCTCCGGGAGGCGCTGGAGGTCCAGGAGGAAGTTCTCGAGCCGTTCCACCCCGACATCGGCAACACGACGCGAATCCTCGGCATCCTGCTGCAGCGGTCTGGGCGCGCGGAGGAGAGCCTGTCGCACCTCGACCGTTCCCTCCAGATCAACAGGCGGGCCTACGGCGACCAACACCGACGGGTGGGCGAGTCGCTCCTAGCGCTGGCCCGTTCGCGGGAGACCCTGGGGGACCGGGTGGGCGCGCTCGAGGCGTACGCCGGCGCTGTCGACGTCTTCTACGGCACGTTCGGCGATGGTCACCCACGGACCCTCGAGTCGCGACTCGCGCTTGCCGACGCGCGTCGGGCGGCCGGGGACGTCGCGGCGGCCGAGCGAGTGCTCGCACTCGTCGAGACGCACCTCGGCGAGGGGACGCCCGCCGAGATCGTGGACCGAGCGAAGCGGCTCCGGGCCCGGATCTCGGGAACGGAGGGAGGGCCCTGATCGGGGTGGATTCTCGACGTCACCCGCCGATCGTGAAGGTCAGGGTCTCGAGCAGGTTGCCCTGGCCATCCCGGATCTCGACCCTCCACTCCCCGGCCCACTCCGGCGGGATGGTCTTTCGGGACCAGGTGCGCCACGGCGAGCCGTTCACCGCGAGCGTCACGGGGAACTCCATGTCCCCGTGGATCCAGACGTGCTGGATCTCGCTTCCCTCGGCGCCCACCACCCGAGTCCAGCACACGACGGCGCCGACCTCGGAGGCGAAGTCGGTCCCCGGATTCTGAGGCATCATGTCGACGATCGCTTCCGCGATCTCCGCCTCGACCGTGACCTGGGCGGAGAGGACGCCCGGTAGGAGAGCTGCGAGCAGGGCGAGTCCTGCGAGCATCGCCTGACGGTTCATGTCGGACCTCCCGACCGTTGGGCGGTCGACGGGATCAGCGCCTTCGCCGGTCACCGGGTCGCCGCATCCGCGCAGGAAAGATGCAAGGATCGCGCCGGTCGGCCGTGGCTACCTCTTCTTCCCCAGCTTGAGCCACTTCAGCGGATCGGGGCCGCCGAGCTTGTCCCACGGCTTGCTCGGGGTAGGGAAGGGCGGCCGCCTGGGAGGCTCCGGCTCGCAGGGGCCCTTCGGGCGACGGATCTTCGTCGGCTTTTTCTTCGGCATGACGTACCTCCTCGGGTTCACTTACGGGATCGGGCGGCGGAAGGTTCACCGAGGCCTCGCCGGCGTGCCGACGGTCCGTCGTGCGCTCAGAAGTACCATGCCACCGAAAGGTACCCGAGCGGCGGCACGGACCCGTACTCGGAGCCCAGAGCGGGCAGGGCGCCGGCGATCCCGGACCGCACCTCCTCCCCGATGCCCACGAACGTCCCGAGCCGGGTCGAGACGCTCGCCGTGGTCGACCAGCCCAGCCCCGGCGCGAAGAGCAGGCTTCCGTCGTCCAGGTTGACGAGCGCGAGGGCGTCGACCCGCACGAGCGGGTGCACATCGTAGCTGGCCTGGGCCGCGGCGGTCCACCGGCCGAGCACCTGCATGTCGCCCCGGCCGTACGCCGGTGAGGCGACCACGCCGAGCAGCTCCTCGGGGGCCGATGCACCGAAGCCGTCGTACTGCAGTTCGATGAGGGCGTAGAGGTCCTTCCCGCCGGGTCGGAAGAAGCGGTCCAGCCCGGCCGACACGCGCGGCAGGACGCCGCCCTCGGAGTCCTCCCTCAGGCTGGTCTCGACCCGGACCGAGGTGGCGCCGAGGCCGCCCGTGACGAAGAGCGCCCCCGCGGCCTCGTGGTGCAGGATGCCTGCCCAACCTCCCATCGCCCACCCGCCCCTCGACGTGGCCACGCGTGCCAATGCGGTGAGCGTCGACCCCGTGCTCGTATCCGCCGCGCGCACGACGCCCTCGATCTCGGTGAAGGGACCCGACGAGATCCGCAGCCGTACGGCGTCCACGCCGCCCCGGTACTCCCGGAACGGATCCGAGGGATCGAAGGGCGCGAAGGGGTCGGCGGGAGTGAGGAAGAGCGTGGTCGCCCACGAGATCACCTGCCGACCGACCGTCACTTCGAGCGGCCCCCGCGACGTGCCGATCACGAGGCGGTCGAAGCGGTGACGCCAGCTCGCGTCGTCGGACTCCGTGAGCGTCCACTCGAGGGGAAGCCAGTCGGTGCTCACGCGCTGGCCGCCCGCGCTCGTGATGCCGAAGCCGCCGCTCGCCCGCTGCAGGACGTGCTCGTACGCCACCTCCATCGTGAGGTCGGGTCGGTCGTACGTCGCCATCGCCCGTCCGCGACCGAACCACGACGAGCCCGGCGCCACCAGCTCCGAAGACGCGGAGTACGACCCGACCCCGAGCGCGTATCCGCGCACCTCCAACTGGGCGGTCGCCTGCGGGCTCGTGATCGGCAGCGCGCCGGCGAGGCAGGCGGCCAGCGTGGCACGGACCGCGCGGTGCCCGCCCCGGTGGGCGGACGTCATCCCGTGGACGTCGCGGGTGCGTGCGTTTCGCCGGGACGCACCGGCGCGTCTCGCTCGTCCGACTCGATCCGTCCGTCCACGAGTCGGATCAGCCGGCGCGCGCGGTCCATGACCCGCGGGTCGTGGGTCGCGAAGACGAACGTGGTTCCGTGCTCGCGGTTGAGACGCTCCATCGTGTCCAGGAGGGACGCGCTCGCCGCAGAGTCCAGATTCGCGGTGGGTTCGTCCGCGAGCACGAGCGCAGGCTCGCCTACCACGGCCCGTGCCACCGCGACCCGCTGTTGCTGACCTCCGGACAGTCGCCCGGGCCGCCGGTCCGCCAGGCCCTCGAGCCCGATCTCGTCGAAGAGGGCGTGCACACGCCGTCTCCGTTCGGCCGCCGGGACGCCCCTCAGCAGCAGGGTGAACTCCGCGTTCTCGAGCGCGCTCAGCACCGGAAGGAGGTTGTAGGCCTGGAAGACGAAGCCGATGTGGTCCAGGCGCAGCCGCGCCCGCTCCTTCGGACTCATGCGCGTCATCTCGTGGTCGCCCACCCAGATCCGGCCGCGCGTGGCATCCGTCAGCCCGCCGATCATGTTGAGCAGCGTCGTCTTGCCGCAGCCGGACGGACCCGCCATCGCCACGAAGTCGCCCGACTCGATCTCGAGCGTGATGCCGCGGACGGCCTCCACGGGCTCCGGCTCCTGGGGGTAGATCTTCCAGACGTCTTCGGTGCGCACGGACAGGTCGGTCATTGCTCGAACTTCATCGCCTCCGCCGGGTCGAGCCTCGACGCGCGCAGGGCAGGGTAGAGGGACGCGACGGTCCCGATGATCACGATCGACCACGCGCTCACCACGAGCTGACGCGGCTGGAAGAACGGGACGACGACCGGGTCGATCACGCTTCCGGAGAAGGACATGTCCGACGTCATGAGCGCGCTGAAGTCGAGACCGTCCCGGAAGAGGCCCCACGTGAAGAGGAAGCCCACCACCACCCCGAGCACGCCGCTCGCCGCCGTGAGCAGCAGACCCTCGAGGAAGACGACGATGCCGGTCTGCGCCCCGGTCAGCCCCATCGCCTGCAGGATCCCGAACTCCCGACGTCGTCCCAGCACGGAGATGAGGACCGAGTTCAGAATCGCGAGGGCGACGATCGCGAAGAGGACGATGTGGAAGATGTAGTCGCCGTAATCGTCGATGCGGACCGCCGAGTCGAGGTCGGGTGCCGCCTCGCGCCAGCCCATGACCCGGATGCCGTCGTCATCGTCGAGGGCGGCGGCGAGCTGCGACTCGACCCGCTCGGTGTCGAGCGACGTATCGAGCAACACGGCGACCGTGGTGGCCGCGCCGGGCGTGCCCAGCCAGCTCCGCGCCGTCTCGATGGGGACGTGCACGAGGCCCTCGTCGAGCTCGGCGACCCCGGTGCGGAATGTCCCGGCGACGCGCACCAGTTGACCCTCCACGTCGCCCGCGGCGCTCTGGGCGGTGAGTACGAAGCGGTTCCCCACGTCCAGCTCCAGGCGGCGTGCCAGTTCTACGCCGACGAAGGCGTGCAGGCGATCGCCCGACTCCAGGTAGCGTCCCTCCTGGAGCTTCGAACCGACATCCGAGAAGGAGGCCTCACGCAACGGGTCGACCCCCTCGATCCGAACGGGCACCGCCGAAGCGGCCGAGCTGGCCAGCCCGTCGACACTCATCCTCGCGGTCCACGTGCGCACGGCATCGTGGTTCGGCAGCGCGTCGAGGGCGCCGACGACGCGCGCGACGGCCGAGGAGTCCAGCCGGTGTTCGAGACGGCCCGTCTCGAGGTGGAGGGGCGCCTGGACAGCAACGTGCCCGGTGCCCATGCGCACCGCAGACTCGATCCATTGTTCGTGGCCGCCGTCGGAGAGGGCGCGGGAGAAGATCAGGAGTGCGAGGCCGAGGACCATCGCGGCCGCCGTGAGCACGCTGCGGCGCAGATTCCTGCCCAGACTCCGGGCGGCGAGACGGAGGAGGACGAGGGCTCTCACCGGTCGGCCAGGGCGTCTGCCGGAGGGACGCGGGTCGCGCGCCAAGCCGGGTAGGCGGCGGCGAAGATCGCGGTGGCGAAGAGGGCCACCCCGGTGACGACCGGCGCGTCGACGGAGTACTCGACACGCAGAACCGGACGCCACTGCACGCCGGTCCACTCGAAGCCCCGGAGCCACCGACTCAGGTCCGGCGGGGTCCGATGCCACCAGACCATGACCGGCCAGGTGACGAGGGCGCCCGCCGCGAGCGAGATCGCGCCCAGCATCACGCCTTCGTACACGACGGTCCGACTGACGCTGCTGCCCGTCGTCCCAAGGGCGCGGATCACCGCGAACTCGCGTCGTCGCTCGAAGGTGCCGATGAGCATCGTGTTGGCGACGCCGAAGACGGCCATCGCGAAGATGATGATCACGATCACGAAGCTCATCGAGTCCATGAGTGCGACCGCTTCGTGGAGCTCGGGTCGCAGCTCGGTCCACGGCTTCACGTCGAGCGGCTCCGGGTCTTCGGGCGCGGTCGTCTCCAGCGCGGCGGCCAGGGAAGCGGCGATCGCGGGGGTCTCGCGCGAGCGGGTGACCGTCGTCACGATCTCGTGGATCCGCCCCGGCGCCATCGCCATCAGCGACTGCAGGTCGGCCAGCGGCAGCACGGCGTAGTCACGGTCGATTCCCGGTGTGCCGGTCTGGAAGATGCCGGATACCGTGAAGAGGTCGTTGCCCATCGAGCCATCGGCGGCGGGCACGACGACAACCACCTCGTCGCCGACTCCGGCCTCGAGCTGCCGCGCCATCTCCTGGCCGATCACGACCTCGAAGGCTCCACCCCGGGGGAGACGACCTTCGTCGAGGGTGGCGAGCAGCGTGGAGACGTGCACCTCGCGCTCGGCGTCCACGCCGAGGAGGAGTCCCGCGACCGTCCGCTCTCCCGAAGAGAGCAGTCCACCCCCGAAGAGGCGGGGTGTCGCGTGCTCGATGTCGGGATGGTCCTCGATGCGCGTCAGGAGCGACTCGACATCCGTACCGCCGTATCCCCCGATCGTGCGGTGCATGTTGCGCTCGGGCAGGTAGTCACCCGCGTGGATCTGTACCTGACCGACCATGAGGCGCGTGCCGTTCTCCACGAGCTCGGCGTTCATTCCGTCCGTGAGCCCGACGAGGACGATCGAGGCGAAGTAGCCGAAGGCGAGGCCGGATGCGGTGATCCAGGTGCGATGTGCGTTCCGCCAGAGGTTCCGCCACGCGACCCGCCACCAGAGTGCGTCGCTCGACATGGCGTCGCTCAGCGGCGCGCGCGCAGGTTGCGCAGCGAGAAGAACGACTCGTCCAGCCCCACGTCGAACTCGAGGTCGTGGTAGACGAGTGTCGTGCGCTCCGCCGGCTTGTCTGCGGGGACGACGTCCATCCGGGCGGGAACGAGTCGGCCGTCCATCCGTCGGTACTCCGAGAAGACCATCGTGCGGACCAGCTCGCCCGACTCGTCGAAGTACTCGACGTGCGTCGGCATCATGTCGTCCTTGCGCACCTCGTACTCGACCGAGCCCCAGACTACGGGCGCGTCCGGTTTGGGGATCAGCTCGAACTCCCACACCTCGACGCCGTCCCGCGCTCCCTCGAAGGCGATCTCGAAGTCGTAGTCGTCGACGATGCTGCTCTCGCGCACGAGATCGTCGTTGGTGAAGTGCGAGCCCATCCACGACCCCATCATCATCGCGGGCGGCACCTTGATCGTGCGATCGACGCGCGGCAGGTAGTTCCACACCTCCCGTCCGGCCTTGAGTGTCGACGTGCCCGCTTCGCGCGCAGGCGATCGCACCCGTACGAGCGAGTGCTCGGTCCCGAGCGACCAGACTTCCATCTCCAGGTCGCGCGCCCAGTGCTCGGTGGCAATCGACATCGTCACCCGGCCCCGGCTCGACTCGCCGCGCAGGAGCTGGTCCACCTGCTCCAGGATCTCGCGGGCGGTCTGGGCCTGCACGGGCGACGGAGACCAGAGCGCAGAAACGAGCAGGAGGACCGCGCTCGCCAGAACGCGTCGCGTGCGTGCGGCGGGAAACGTGCGTCGCATCTCCTCCCTCCCTGCGGGCTCACTCTCTCCTGAAGCCGTCGAAAGATGGTCAAGGCCGGTGGCAGGACCAATGCGCGTGCACCGACCCGGTGGTGGCGCTTATCCTGTATCCACTCCGGGGAGGAAGGGAGGGGAGTATGGAGGCGTTGTTCGGTACGATCGAGTACGGGCTGGCCGATCTTGGGGCGTGGGCGTACGTCGTGGCGCCCCTCGCGATGGCCGCCGTGGCCGTCCTGCCCATTCCGGCAGAGGCTCCGGCGATGGCGAACGGAATGCTCTTCGGGCCGGTCGTCGGCTCGCTCGTGACGTGGGTCGGTGCGCTGGTCGGAGCGGCGGTCAGCTACGAGATCGCCCGTCGCGCCGGGCGACCGCTCGCCGGACGCATGGTGGGCCCGGATGCTCTCGTCCGGATCGACGAGACGGTCGAGCGGGCGGGATGGTGGGGTCTGCTCGGCCTGCGCTTCGTCCCCGTGGTGGCGTTCACGGCGCTCAACTGGGGCGCGGGCCTGTGCGCCGTCCCACGCGGGCGCTTTCTGTGGACCACCGCCGTGGGGATCGTGCCGGGCGTGATCCTCTTCACCACATCCGGGACCGGACTCGGGGCGCTCTGGCGGCGCTCGCCCCCGCTCGCCGGCGCCCTCGTGGCCCTGGTGCTGGTGGCCATGGCGGCGGTCTGGGCCGTGCGCCGCAGGCGCGTCGCACCGGCGGGGTGAGGGGTCCGCGAGCTGCGCGAAGGTGATCGCAACGTCAGCGATCCCGCCGCATCAGAAGCGATCCGGCTGGATCACAGCCAGCCCTTCCTCCGAAAGTACGCCAACATGCCGAGCCCCAGCACGACCATCACCGCCCACACCATCGGGTACGCCCAGGGCTCGTCGAGCTCCGGCATGTGCTCGAAGTTCATCCCGTAAATGCCGGCCACGAAGGTGAGCGGGATGAAGATCGACGCCATGATCGTGAGCACCTTCATGACGTCGTTCGTTCGCATCGCCACGAGCGACAGGTGGGCGTCCATCACGGAGGCGAGCGACTCGCGCATCGACTCGAGCGCGTCCGAGCTCTGCAGGACGGACGCGCGCAGGTCGCTCATGAACGGGAGGATGTCCTCGCTGAACCACTCGGGCGGCTCCCTCGTGATCGCTTCGATCTCCTCGCGCAGCGGACGCAGGGCGCGCCGCACGATCATCATCTCGGCGCGCAGATCCTGCACCCTCGCCGGCACCTCGTCCGACTCCTCTCCCTTCCACACCCGCTCTTCCAGGCGATCGACCCGGTTGGCCAGCTCCTCGATCACGACGAGATAGTGGTCGACCACGGCGTCGAGCAGTGCGTACCAGAGGTACTCGGCGTCGCGCTTGCGGATGCGTGTCGTGCCCGACCGGATCCGGCCGCGCACGCTCTCGAAGACGTCGCCGTGACGCTCCTGGAAGGAGATCACGTAGTCTTCGCCGAGCACGAGGCTGATGTGCTCGATCTCCACGTTTGCCGCCGAGGACCACGAGAGCATCTTCACGGAGAAGAAGGTCTGGTTCTGGTAGTCGATGAACGAAGGCCGCCCGCGGATCGCCGCGACGTCTTCGAGAAGGAGCGGGTGCAGCCCGTAGCGCTCTCCGATCCGCACGAGGAGGTCGGTGTCGTGCAGCCCGACCACGTCGACCCAGTGGATTCCGTCCTCCGACCGGGTCGGTGTCCGCATCTCCTCGACGCGGACGTCCGTATGCTCCTCCACCCGATCGGGTGTGTACGTGATGGTCGAGATGATCGGCCGCTCGACGTGCCGCTCGCCGGTGTACACGACCGCGCCGGGCGCCTGTCCGACCTTCCGGGAGGAGATGCCCAGTCGCTCCGCTCCCTCGCTGCCGGGGCTGGAAGGAGACGGAGGGCCGTTTCGGCCGGCCGGCGATCCTCCGCGGTGTGCTCCGGACTCTGACATGGGCGCAAGATGCGGCGGAGGCGGCGCCCGAGACAGGGTGGGTCAGCACCGCCTCCGCGCCGCATCCGCCGCCGCTTCGACCCCGGCACGCAGTGCGTCGCCCCGGCAGCCGCGGCGGCCGAGGTAGCCGTGGAGACGGCGCCGGGCCTTCGCGCTCTCGCCGGATCGACCCTCTGAGAGGAGCGCCTCGA
>JANQME010000081.1 GCA_028280205.1 Longimicrobiales bacterium | reverse complement strand
CGACCACCTGTCGACCGCCAGCGTGCGTGTGCGAACGCTCGGCTTCACGATTCTCGGACACACCGGCGCGCTCGGGGCCGAGGCGATCCAGCGCGCCCTCCGTGACGATGCGCCCGAGGTGCCCGCGGCGGCCCTCCGCTTCTTCAGCCAGGTCACTCCGCTCGCCCAGCCGGAGACGATGCGCAGAGCCGTCTCGAGTCCGGCGCTTCCGGCCCGGATCGAGGCGCTCCGTCTCCTCAACGGCGCCCCGCCGGACGCGCGGAGCTGCGGCTACCTCCTGAGTGCGGCTCGCGGTACGTCGGCGAGCTCGTCGGAGACCGTCGAGCCTCCGGTCCGGCTCCTCGGCGCCCAGGGACTCGACCGACCCTGCCCTCGGCTCGAGACGCAGCGCACTGCGCTGCGCGAGATCGTGGAGTCGCTGGGCCGCGACCCCGACCGGTGGCAGACCCCTTCCTACGCTCTCCTGTCGCTCGCCCGCGTCTTCCCGGGCGACGCGGCAGCCCGGCTCTCCGGGCACGTCGCCCACGAGAACCCTTTCGTGCGGGCGAACGCCGCTCGTGCGGCGACCGTGCTGGGGAACCGGGACATCCTCCGCTCCCTGGCCGCCGACCCGTCGCCGAACGTCCGGACGGCCGCCGTGGACGGGCTCTTCGCGCTCGAGGGACACCGCATCGACGAGGTGCTCATCGCCCAGCTCGACCGGGACGATCCGCAGCTCCTGCTCACCGCCTCCCGCCTCCTGGCCGGCACCGCGCGAACCGACGCCACCGCGGCGGCCCTTCTCGACGCGTTCGAGCGCATCTCCGACGCCGGGCGCGAGACGTGGCGGGATCCACGGCTCGCCCTGCTGGAGCGGCTCGGCGAGGTGGGTGACGCGTCTCTCGAAGACCGGCTGGTCCCGTGGCTCTCGGACTACGACGCCCGGGTGGCCCAGGCCGTCGCGGATCTATTGCGGACGTGGACGGGTCGGGTCTTCACCCCGACGCCACACCCCCTTCCGCGGCGACGCATCCCGACGCCCTCCGAGCTGAATGCGATGGACGGTGCGTCGGTCGTGCTGCACATGCGCAGCGGAGGATCCGTGCGCATCGCGCTCGACCCGTGGCTCGCCCCGACGAACGTTCACCGCTTCTGGACGCTGGCCCGCGACGGGTACTTCGACGGACTCACCTTCCACCGCTGGGTGCCGAACTTCGTGCTGCAGGGTGGGAGCCCGGGTGCGAACGAGTACCAGGGCGACGGCCCCTACACGCGCGACGAGCTCGGCCGAGCGTCGCACTGGCGAGGCACCGTGGGCATCTCGACCCGGGGGCGCGACACCGGGGACGGGCAGATCTTCGTGAACCTCGTGGACAACGTCCGCCTCGATCACAACTACACGATCGTCGGCACGGTCGTGGAGGGAATGGACGTCGTGGACCGGGCGCTGGAGGGCGCGGTCATCGAGCGGGCGGAGGTCGTTCCGGGGCGCTGAACCCACCGGAGCGGACCCTTTCGGAGGGGTTCCACGTAGCTGGCCCGTCGAGTTGCCTCCACCCCGGCGAATCGGTCTATTCCGCCGGCTCCGCACCCGGACGGTACCCAGGGAAACGCATGCAGCTCTACACCAAGATCCTGATCGGCCTGATCCTCGGCGCGGTCGTCGGCGCCGTCGCGAACCTCGCCGGTATCGTCGTGCTGCAGGACATCCTGGGCCGTGTCGAGATCCTCGGGACCGCCTTCATCAACCTCATCACGATGATCGTGATCCCCCTCGTGGTGGCCAGCCTCCTGGTCGGCACCGCATCACTCGGGGATCTACGCAAGCTGGGCCGAATCGGCGGAAAGACACTCGCCTACTACATGATCACCACGGCCATCGCGGTGACGGTCGGGCTGGCGCTGGCGAACACGATCAAGCCGGGGTCGGGGGTGTCCGCGGAGACGAGCGCCGAGCTCACGGAGCGCTACGGGGGCGACGCACAGAGCCGCATGGACATCGCGGAGAACGCGCCAAGCTGGGAGGAGACGCTTCTGCGCATCATCCCGCGCAACCCGGTACGGGCCGCGGCCGACATGGATCTGCTCCCGCTGATCTTCTTCACGATCTGCTTCGGGGCGGCCCTGACCGTGATCGACGCGGATCGAAGGGAGAGCGTGCTGAGCTTCTTCCACGGGATCAACGACGCCTCCATGACCCTGATCAACTGGATCATGGAGCTCGCACCCTACGCCGTCTTCGTCCTCATCGGGTCGGTGGTGGCGAACTTCGGCTTCGACCTCCTGCAGAGCCTGCTCAAGTACACGCTGGTCGTCTTCGCGGGGCTCATGCTCCACGCGTTCGGCACGTACGGGCTCATCCTCCGCTTCTTCGCGCACCTCAATCCGGCCCGCTTCTACCCGACCGTGGCGGCCGCCCCGCTGCTCGCCTTCTCGACCTCCTCGTCCAACGCGACGCTGCCGCTCACGATCGAGACCGCGGAGGAGAAGGTCGGTGTGTCGAACGAAGTGGCGTCGTTCGTGCTGCCGCTGGGCGCGACGATCAACATGGACGGGACCGCGCTCTATCAGGCCGTGGCGGTGATGTTCATCGCGCAGATCTACGGGGTGGACCTGGCGCTCGCCGATCAGCTCGTGATCGTCCTCACCGCGACGCTCGCGTCCGTGGGCGCGGCGGGCGTGCCCTCGGCCGGGATCATCACCCTGATCATCGTCCTCAACTCGGTGGGCATGGGTCAGCACGTACAGGCGGGCATCGCGCTCATCCTGGGCGTGGACCGGATCCTCGACATGGTGCGCACGTCGGTGAACGTCACGGGCGACCTGACCTGCTCGGCGGTGATCGCGCGCTCCGAGGGCGAGGAGCTGGCGCTGGTGGCCTGACGCGTCGCGGCGAGCGGCCGAAGCGCCCCGGCCCGCCGGTAGAGGGGGAGTGACCCACTACCGGCCCGCCCACTCCCTTTCCGTCGCGGCGACCGCGAGCCACATTGCAAAGTCTGTCCGACGTCCCCGCAACGACACGCAGGAGGGAGTATGGATCGCCGCGGCTTCGTGACCTCTGGAATGGCGGCCGGCCTGGCCGGCGTCACCGGCACCGGGGGAGCCCTCGGCGCGCTCCTGGACCGTGCGCCCGGGTTCGCACCGGGGAAGAAGGACGCCGACGGCAACATCCGTCTCAGCTCGAACGAGAACCCGCTGGGCGTGTCGCCCGCCGCGCGCGAGGCGATCATCGAGGCGATCGTGGAGTCGAACCGGTACGGCGGTCGGCGGCGCGAGGTCATGGAGGCGCTCGCGAGCTATCTCGACGTGGCGACGGAGAACATCACGCTGGGCTTCGGCTCGACGGAGATCCTCCAGATCTGCACGCAGGCGTTCCAGGGGCCGAACACCCCGCTCATCGCGGCCGCGCCCACCTTCGAGGACGTCATGGACTATCAGGACACCATGCCGTTCGACGTGCACACGGTTCCGCTCCTGGCCGATCTGCAGCACGACGTGCAGCAGATGCGCGAGCTCTCCAAGAAACGCCCCTCGGTCGTGTACTTCTGCAACCCGAACAACCCGACGGGGACGATCACCGCCTCGGCCGACATCGACGCGTGGATCGCGGAGGCACCGGAGACGACGACCTTCCTCATGGACGAGGCGTACCTCGAGTACGTCACGGACGACCGGTACTGGGACGCGCTCAAGTGGATCGAGCAGAAGCCCAACGTGGTCGTCATCCGGACTTTCTCGAAGATCTTCGGGATGGCCGGCCTGCGGCTCGGCTATGCCGTGACACACCCCACGACCGCGGCGCGGCTGCGCGAGCACTCGGTGCAGAACTCCCCGAACGTCCTCGCCGGCGCGGCGGCGGTCGCCTCGCTCCAGGACGACGGCATCGTCGCGCGCTCAGTCGCGGTCAACGACGAAGCGAAGGCGATCGTGCACACGACGCTCGACGAGCTCGGGCTCGAGTACCTGCCCACGAACACGAACTTCATCATGCACCGCATCAACGGTGATCTCGGGACGTACCGGGACCGGATGGCGGAGCGCGGGCTCTTCGTGGGACGCGACTTTCCGCCGATGCTCGAGTACAACCGCCTCTCGTTCGGCCTGCCCGACGAGATGGACCAGTGGGCTTCGGCGATCAAGGACTTCCGCGCGAAGGGCTGGATCTGACCGGCACGCGTCAGCTCCACGCGAGTCCAACCCCCCGTCGGCTCCCGGGCCGGCGGGGGTTCTTCGTCGCAGACGCATGGTTGCCCGTCGACACCGGGCGACCCCATCGTTGACGAAGCGATGAACGCCCCCCCACGCATCTCCATCGCCCTCCTGGGCGTCGCCGTGCTCGTCGGTTCGTGCGTCTCGAAGGACTCCCCGACCGGTGTCGGCCGGGGAGGTCCGCTGGACGTGCCCGTCCGACCGGCGCTCGTCCCTTCACCCGCCGACGCGGGCGCGGCCCCCGTCGACCGGATCCGAGCGAGGGTCGCGAGGATTCCCGACGGGACGCTGATCGGCGAGTCGGTGACGGAGGTCGACCCGAACGCCGAGAGCTGGGAGATCGAGCTTTCGGCCGATCCGGGGCCGTCCGGCTCCGCGCTCGCGAGGATCTTCCTGACCCTGCTCAACGTCACGGGAGACGTCGAGACCGTGCAGTTCAGCGGGCCCGCCGACTTCGTTGCCCTGCTCGGAGGTCGGACCACCGAGCCTGCCGAGATTCCCATCTTGCGGGGTCCGATCGCGAACCACTACGTGACGGCCGTCGACGTCTCCGCGGCCCCGGACACGCTGGCGGAAGCGTCGACCGGCACCCTTCGCGCCACGGCGTCGACCACCTCGACGGCGTCGCCCCGCGTCTTCTGGACGGTCCTCGACTCCGCAGTGCTCTCCGTGGCGGACTCGGTGGTCACGGGCGTCGCGGCGGGGGTCGGGCGGGTCGTGGCTTCCGCGGGAAGGTACGCCGACACCGCGGTCGTGGTCGTACGGCCCCCGGTCGGCGCGCCGGACCGCCTCGACCTCTCGCTCGCCAAGACCGCCGACGTCACGCAGCCCCTCGAGGGCGAGCCCGTGACCTTCACCGTCTCGGTGGTGAACCACGGACCGGTCGACGCCACCGACGTGGTCGTCTTCGACACCCTCCCCGCCGCCTTCACCGGGGCCACGCACATCGTCTCGGCCGGCGCCCTCGACGGGGACACGCTCTGGACCATCCCCTCGCTCGCGGCGGGCGATACGGCGCAATGGACCGCCGATGTCGTGGTCGCCGCGGGGTCGGCGGGGTCGTCCGCGACGAACCGCGCCGTGCTGCGCTCGCTCGCGCAGGTCGACACCGTCCCCGCAAACGACAGCGCGGCGGCGACGCTGAGCTTCCCGCTCTCGGCCGTTCCGGTCGTGGAGATCTCGTCACCGGCGGACGGGGAGGTCTTCGACCCCGGCGACCTCGTCACCTTCCAGGCGACCGCGAACGACGCGGAGGAGGGAGACCTCACCGGGTCGATCACCTGGACCTCCAGTCTCGACGGCTCGCTCGGCTCCGGGGGCTCCTTCGAGATGTCCCAGCTCACGACAGGGGTGCACACCATCGCCGCCTCGGTGACCGACCAGGACGGCGGCACCGGTGCCGACACGGTACGCATCACCGTCGCGCTCATCACGACGCCGCAGACGCTCAACGTGCCGTTCGGGGCCTCGGCCTCACTTCCGATCACGCTCGCGGCGCCCGCGCAGGCCGGAGGTCTGACGGTGAGCGTCAGCAGCAACGACGACGCGATCGCCCGCCCGACCTCGTCGACGGTCTTCATCCCGGGCGGTGCGCTCTCCGCCAACGCGGTGCTCGAGGGAATCGAACCCGGCACCGTGGACGTGACGGTGTCGCACCCGCAGTTCGGGGCGGCGGTCACCTCGGTCTCGGTCACGGCGAACCTCGACGTCGTGCCGAGTGCGCTCCGGGTTCCCATGACGTTCCCCCAGCCGATCGACATCGAGCTGCGAAGTCAAGGGGCGCCCACGGCCGCTCCTCCCGGCGGGATCGCGGTGACCCTGACCTCGCTCGATCCGACGTGTGCGGTGGCGACGCCCCTCGTCACGATCCAGGCGGGGCTCGCCGAGGTCACGGATACGATCGCCTACGGGGGGTCCGCCGCGCTGCCGTGCGAAACGTACATCCGCGCGACCGCTCCTTCGCTGGTGACCGACTCGATCCGCGTGACGGTCGACCCGACGCCGGCGCTCTCGATGAGCAACTCCACGCTCGGCGCCGGCCTGCAGTTCGGCTTCGTGAGCGCTCTCCTGGGTACCAGCGCACACGGCGGTGTCACGGTGCGGATCCAGAGCGACGACCCGGCGACCACCCTCGTCTCCCCCGACGCCACGACCCCCGGTACGGCGTTCATCGACGTCGCCGTGCCCAACGGACAGAACCGGGCCTTCTACTACGTGCAGGCACTCGAAGGGATAACGGGCAACGCGGTCGTCTCGGCGACGGCGCCGGGCTTCACCGACGGAACGTCGGACATCGAGGTCGTCGAGCCGGCCACCCAGATCGCCGCGCTGAACACGGCGCCGACGGCGCTGGACGGCGAGGACCCGTTCATCGTGTACGTCGGCACGCCCAACCCGGATCTGGTCACGCTCACTCAGACCCAGGCGGTGCGCGCCGGTGGGGACACGCTGACGGTCACACTCACGAGCTCCGAAGACGCGGTGGGCATCCTGCGGACGGCCACCGACACGGCTACGTCGGTGACGGTCCCGATCGCTCCGGGCTCAATCAACTCGCCCTCGTCCGTAGCTTCGGGCGGAGTCGCGCTCTTCCCCGTGGGTGCCGGCAGTACCACGATCGCGGCATCGATCCCGGGCTTCCTGGCCACCGACGCCTCGAGCCCGTCGGTCAACGTCACCACACCCGGCATCGGCGTGTTCACGAAGTCGGTCGGTTCGGGCCTGCAGGTCTCGGCGCCGTGGGCGACGCTCGGGGCCTCGCAGCACGGCGGCGCCACGGTCACGATCACCTCCGCCGATCCGGAGCTCGTGCTCCTCTCACCGAACGCCTCCACCGCGCCGCAGAGCTCCATCCAGGTCACAGTCCCGAACGGGCAGATCCGAGCCAACTACTGGGTCCACGGCACCGGGCAGCTCGGATCGACGTACGTCCGGGTCTCGTCACCCGGATTCGCCACGGACAGCGCCGAAGTCACCGTCGTGCAGCCGGCATACGAGATCCAGGCCCTGAACCTGAGCACGACCAGCTTCTCGCCCGACGACCCCTTCTACGTGCGGGTGGGCATTCCGAACGCCTCGAGCACGGCGCTGTTCGAGACCCAATCCGTCCGCAACGACCAGCCGGCGCTGACGGTCACGATCACCAGCGACAACGTCGCGGTCGCCGATCTCGTCACCCTGCCCGACAGCACCTCGCCGGTCACGGTCACGATCGAGCCGGAGCAATTCCTCTCCCCTACCTCGGTCGCCGCGGGCGGCGTGGCGCTCGAGCCGGTGGGCGCGGGCTCCGCGACCATCTCCGCCCGCATCCCGGGTTCGTGGACGCCGCTGCCGCTCACCGACCGGACGGTAACGGTCAGCGCGCCGGGCATCTCGATCCAGGATCGGACGGTAGGCGCCGGGCTCCAGTACGGGATCCTCCGCTCCACGCTGGGCGCGACCGACCACCCGGGCGTCACCGTGCGCGTCGAGAGCGCCGACCCGTCCGTGATGCTCGTCTCATCCAACGACAGCACCACCGGCCAGGCCTTCGTGGACATCCCCGTCGCCGCCGGGTCGACCGCGGTGGACTACTGGGTGCACGGCGTCGACGGGCAGACCGGCGACGTGGCTCTGAGGATCTCGGCGCCCGGCTTCGTCTCCGACAGCGCCACGGTCAGCGTCGTCGAGGCGGCCTACGACATCGTCGGGCTCGACGTCACCTCCAACACCTTCGCCGCGGACGACCCGCTCTGGGTCCGCATCGGGGTCCCCTTGGCGGGCAACCAGTCGCTCTGGATCCGGCAGGCACGACGTGCGGGTCAGCCCCCGCTCGACCTCACGGTGACGAGCTCGAACCCGGGCGTCGGGTCGCTCAAGACGCAGAGCATCCCGCAGGCGCAGTTGGTGCCGCTGCAGATCCCGACCGGCTCGTCTCAGACGCCCACCACGGTCGCGCTCGGCGGCGCGGCCTTCGACGCCCTGGCCAACGGATCGACGACCGTCTCCGCTCAGTTCTCCGGCCTCACCGTGAACCAGACGACGGCCGGGGCCCAGACGATCGAGGTGTCGGCGCCGCAGATCACGGTTCAGGATCAAACGGTCGGCGCAGGACTCCAGTCCGTACGACTCACGGCCCAGCTCGAGTCGGGGAACCACGGAGGCGTGACCGTGACGCTGCGGTCCTCGAATCCCGACGTCTTCCGCGTCTCTCCGAACGACTCCACGCCCGGCACCGAGTCGATCCAGGTGGCGGTCGCGGCCGGCCAGACCGCCGTGCCCTTCTACCTGCAGGGCGTCGAGGGCGCGCAGGGCACGGCCACGCTCACGGTGTCGGCCCCGGGCTTCACGAACAGCGTCTCGAGCGTCGAGGTCGTGCCACCGGCGCTCGACCTGCAGAGCCTGAGCACGCAGTACGCCGCCGATGCCGCCAGCGACGCCTTCTGGGTCCGCCTCGGCGTACCGCTCCCGAACGACACCGGGATCTGGATCCAGCAGGCGGTCCGCGCCGGCGCGCCGTCGGCGCTCACCGCGACGGTCACCACCTCGAATCCGGCGGCGGCCCAACTGGTCACGACCGGACAGTCGGGTGGGAGCGTCACGGTCACGATCGAGCCCGGGCAGTTCCGATCCCCCACCACGCTGGAGACCGGAGGCGTGCTCCTCGACCCGGTCGGGTCGGGCACGACCTCGATCCAGGCCACGATCCCGGGCGTAACGACGACAACGGCCGGCACCCGAAGCGTCACGATCAACCCGTAGGCGCAGCGGGGTAGAAAGAACGCGAACGCGTCACGCCATCGGTCCCGAGGCGCGAGGCGCCGCGCTGGCAAGGCGCGCCGAGGAGAGCGTAGCAGCGCTACGCCGACGAGGCAGCAACGCCGCCAGCGTGGATGCCTCGCGCCTCGGTCAGGCGGGATGGGCCATCTTGTCCCAAAACTCCGCCAACTGCACGGACACCTCGTGCATGGCCTGCTCGGCGATTCCGTCGAGCCTCTCCGTCAACGCGGAACCGATGAGACGCTGCAGGAAGCGCACGGGGTACTCCAGATCCCAGTCGAGGAAGGTCTCCGGGCCCTTGTCCAGGTTCTCGATCATCCGAATGGCCAGATACGAGTCGTCGAGGAGTCCGGGCAGGCCCTGCGTCATTTCGGGAAGGAGATCGATCGGCTGGAGGTAGTAGCGCTCTGCGCGGTCCAGCAGGGGAATCGCCACGTTGGTCAGCCCCCGTTCCTCGGCCGCCTGCCGGGCACGTGCGAGAAAGACCGGCACCGACTCGATCACCTCGAGCGCCACCTCGGAGGCTTCACGCACCTCGTGGTCACGCGCCTCCGGGAGCGCTTTCGCCACGAAGCGCTCCATCCCCTCCAGACCCCCGCGTACCTTCGCGCTCTCGATGATCGCGAGGATGTCGGGAATACTCCCTTCGGAAGTGAAGCCGGGCGGGGCGTCTCCGGGCACGTCCGGCGCCGGGCCGCCGTCCACGCGCCCCGTCATAGACCGCTCCCCCGGTACACCACCTCTCCCCCGACGATCGTGTAGAGAACCTCGGTGTCGAGAATCGCTTCCTCGTCCACCGTCGTGATGTTCTGCGAGAGCACGGTCACGTCGGCGAGCTTCCCGACCTCGAGGCTTCCCTTCAGATCCTCCTCGAAGGCGCCGTAGGCGGCGTCGATCGTGTACGAGCGAAGCGCCTCCATCCGTGTCATGCGCTGCTCCAGAGAGAGGGTCCTGCCGTTCGCCATACGACGGGACACGCTGGCGTAGTAGCTGGGGATCGGATCCAGGTCTTCCACGGGGGCGTCGGTCCCGTTCACGATCACCGCCCCCGAGTCGAGGAGGTCGCGCCAGACGTAGGCACCCTCTCCGGCACGCGTGAGTCCGAGCTTCGCCTCGATCCAGGGTCCGTCGGACGTCGCGTGGACGGCCTGCATCGCAGGGATCACCCCGAGTGCGCCGAAACGGGGAATGTCGTCCGGGTGCAGGTGCTGGGCGTGCTCGATGCGCCAGCGGTAGTCGCCCGCACCCGCGTCGTCGTAGGCGGACTCGAAGACGTCGAGGACCACGCGGTTGGCCCGGTCTCCGATGGCGTGGACGTTGTACTGGTAGCCGTGCTCCATGGCGAGCCGCGCCGTCTCCACCACGTCCGCCAGCGGGGTCGTGTTGAGTCCGGACGACGACGGCAGGTCGTCGTAGGGCTCGAGGAGCCAGGCGCCGTGAGAGCCGAGCGCGCCGTCGATCGACACCTTGATCGCCCGTACGGTGAGTCGGTTCCCGCCGTACCCGACCGTCCGGTACGCGTCGAGGTTCTCGGCCAGCGACTCCGGGCTCGCGCGGACCATCGCGTAGATCCGGATGTCGAGCTGTCCGGCGTCGATCATCGACGTCCACAGGTCGATCGTGCTCCAGTTCGAGCCCGCGTCGTGGAACGAGGTGATTCCCTTCGAAAACGCCTCTTCCTGGGCGAGCAGCGCGACGCGCTCCGGATCCGGCTCGATGGCGCGCCTGCGCGCCGGACCGAGAAGCCCCGAGGCGGTCTCGCGAAAGGCACCGATCGGGTTCCCGCCCGGGTCCCGCACGATCTCGCCGCCCTCCGGGTCCGGAGTCCGCGCGTCGATTCCGGAGAGCTCCATGGCCAGGGCGTTGGCGTAGGTGGCGTGTCCGCTCGCGTGCGTGAGGACGACCGGGTTGTCCGGTGAGACCGCGCTGAGCTCGTCGTGGTACGGCAGACCGTCGACGTTCGGCTCCGGGCGCTCGTCCCACTTCTCCTGGTGCCAGCCGCGCCCGGTGATGAGCACGCCCTCCTCGGCGGAGCGGACCGCCGCCGCAACCCTGTCGACGACCTCGCCCCAGTTCGCGACCTCCATGAGGTCGAGCTGGAGTGTCGAGCGGCCGACACCCATGTAGTGCGCATGCCCTTCGATGAAGCCCGGGATCGCGGTAGCCCCATCGAGCTCGACGACCTCGGTCCCGGATCCGACGAACGACGCGATGTCGCGCTCGCTTCCCAACGCGACGATCCGCCCGTCCCGGACGGCCATCGCCTCGACCTCGGGGTTCGCCTCGTCGACGGTTACGATCGTTCCGCCTCGGATCACCAGATCCGCACTCTCGCTCTGCGACTCCCCACACGCCGCGACCCCCAGAAAGAGCGTGGCGATCCCCGTACGACGCAGCGTGCTGCCCATGCGTGCTCCTGTCCCTGCCTTACGAGATCCGCGTCCGTGCGGACCCGAGCGGGCGCAAGGTAGCACGAGGACTCGCTCCTTGCCCCCCCCGTTTCCGGACTCGACCTTGCGGTCGTCCCGCAACCCGAACGCCTCCAGCATGTTCGGACGCCGACACTGACCACGCCCGTGCTCGACGCCACCCGCATCCAGAGGGCGCTGAATCTGAGGCGAGGCGAGGGAGGCGTCTTCGCGGTGATGGCGGCCTTTCTGCTCCTCAGCACGGCCAACACCACCCTCCTCTCGGCCGCGAAGAACGGGCTCTTCCTTTCGGTCTACGAGCCCGAGCTCATTCCGCACGCCATCATCGCCGCGGCGCTGGTGACGGCGGTCGTGGCGCTCGTCTTCACCGGGATCGTGGCCGGGACGCAGCGCCGCCCGCTCGCGATCGGCCTCACGATGGCCCTGGGGGCTTCGGTCCTGGCGTGCCGGCTCCTCTTCGCGCTCAATCCGCGCTCGTCCTTCGTGGTGTACCTCTGGCTCTCCGCGGTCCAGGTCCTCGTGCTCACCCACGCGTGGGACTACGCGAGCAGCCTCCTGACGGGGCGCCAGGCGAAGCGTCTCCTGCCGCTCTTCGGCGTAGGCGCCTCCATCGGAGCCATCCTCGGCGGAATCGCGGTCGCCCCTGCGGCGATCCGCCTCGGTACCGCCAACCTCCTCTGGATCGCCCTCGTCCTCCTCGTGGGCAGCCTCCCGCTCCTCTGGCTCGTGGAAGAGCCCCGGAAGGAGCTCGAGGAACGGCCCGAAGGCCACAACGCTCTGCTCGGGTTCCTGTCCCGCTCCGGTCAGGGCTTCCGGACGGTGGGGGGCAGCAACCTGCTGCGCCTCATGGCGTTCGGGCTGGCCGCGCTCACGATCACGGGCACCCTCATCGACCTGCAGCTCAAGTTCCTTCTCCAGGAGACGTTCGCACGCGACGACATCACCGCCATCTACGGTCTCATGTCGGCGGCGGTGGGTACCGGCACGCTCCTCCTGCAGATCTGGGCTTCGCAGGTTCTCTTCCCCCGCTTCGGCGTGTCCTTCGCGGCCATTCTCCACGGGAGCGTGCTCACGATCGCGGCGTGTGGCGTGGCGGTCACCGGCGGCCTGTACGTCCTGGTCGTCGCCCAGGCCCTGGACGACATCCTCCAGTTCAGCTTGCAGAAGCCCGTCGAGCAGGTCTCGCTCCTCCCCTTCCCCGCCGCCGTGAAGAGCGTGGCGCTCGCCACGCTCGGCGGGGTGCTGCGTCCGCTCTCGAAGGCCTCGGCCGGCGGCATCGCACTCGCGCTCGGCGACCATCCGCGCCTCCTGCCGATCGCGACGGTCGCCTCGGCGGGTGCCGCGCTCGTGGCTTATTCGCAGCACCGCGAACGGTACATGAGGGCGCTCGAGCTCGCCCTGGCGCGCCACGCCGTCGACCTCTCCGAGAAGGACACCACGCCGCTGGTCGTCGATCGGAGCACCCTGACGATCCTGGACCGCGGACTCGAGGACGAAGACCCCACGATCGTCGTGTTCGCCACCTCGCTGCTCGAGCAGCTGCCCGCCGAGGACGCCCTCCCGCGCCTGGTACGGCTGCTGGAGCACGAGACCCCGGAGGTGCGTGCCGAGGCCGCCGCCGTCTTCGGACGCATCGACGCGCCGCTCGACTTCGCCGCGGGGATGTCCATCGCCCGCGTCCTCGCCGAAGAGGAGGTCTCCTACGTCGTCGCCCGGCTGTTGCAGAGTATCGGACTCGTGGGCGGGATCGATCCCGAGGTCGTGACGGGGTACCTCGAGCACGACGACCCGGAGGTGAGGCGCGCGGCGCTGGTCGCACTCGCGCGCCTCGGTTGGGACGACGCCCGGCCGCGCATTCGATCCATGCTGCGTGAGCCCTCGCCGATGCGTCCGATCGCCGCGCACGCCGTGGGTGATCTGGGATGGCACGACTTCATGGACGACCTGGCGGCGGTCGTCGACGACGCGGAGGCGAGACCGGCGGCGCTCGACGCACTGGGGCGTCTCGGTCCCGACGCGGTCCCCGTCCTCGCCGCCGTGCTGCGGCGCCGGGAGCTTCCGCTCACGCTGCGCCGGACGGTGGTGACGGCGCTCGCCGGGATCGAAGGAGTCGAGAGCCGCGACACCCTGGTGGCGCTCACCGAAGATCCGGCGCTCGGACCGGCCGCGCTCCACTCCCTCAGCCATCTGAGAAGCTCGGGCTCCATCGGCCCCGTCGGCGAGGCAGAGCTGTCTTCCCTCCTGGAGAAGCAGATCCGGCGAGGCCTCCTGTACTCGGCGGCGTCCACCGTCATCCGCAGCGGTGCACGTGGCCCGTCCGACTCGTTCGTGGCGTCCGAGCTGCGTGGACTCCACGAGCGCGCGGTGCGGCGCATCCTGAAGATCCTGGGGCTCACGTACGACGCGCAGCGCGTCGCCGCGATCACCGAAGCGCTCCTGAGCGAGAGTGCGGCGCACCGGAGCAACGCGCTGGAGCTGCTCGAGGGCACGGTCTCCGGGCCCAGCGCCGCGGTGGTGATGCCCTTCCTGGACCTGGTGTCCGAGGGGTCACCCCTGCACCGTGTGCTCGAAGTCCTGCCGGACGGACGGGCGGTGCAGGAAGGTCCGGGCGAAGCCCTCGCGGACGACGAGGACTGGTGGCCACGCTCGCTCGCTCTGCACTACTTGGGACGCTACGACGAGGTGGCGATCCCGGGCCGCCCCGAGAAACGAACGCACACGGAGGACGATGCCATGATCCCGCTCATCGAGAAGGTGATGATCCTCAAGGGCTCGGAGTTCTTCCGGAACTTCCCGGGCTCGGACCTCGCGGGCATCGCGGCCGTCGCCGAAGTCCGGCACCTCGAGAAGGATGACGTGGTGTTCGCCCAGGGAGAGGACGGAGACGCCTTCTACGTGGTGGTGAGCGGCTCGATCGTCATCAGCCGCGGAGCCACGAAGCTGGCCACGCTCGGCAGCCGCGAGGGCTTCGGCGAGATGTCGATCCTCGACAGCGAACCCCGCTCGGCGACCGCGACCGCCGCGGAAGCGACCACGCTGCTCTCGCTCGACCGGGCGTCGTTCGACCGGGTGATCGAGCGTAATCCGGTCGTGGCCCGGGGCGTGTATCGCGTCCTGACGGAGCGGCTGCGCAGGACCCTCGCGCAGGTGGCGGCGGGTTAGGAAAGCTCTGCAAGAGCTTCCCCGACGGCGTCAGAGCTTCCCGAGAATCCAGCTCAGAACGAGTCGGACGATGCGCTTCACGATGGTGACCATGCGGGCTCCTACGCAGAGAGGGCCGGCAGGGTTTCCCCGGCGGCGGGAGACGCGCGGCGCAGGCGGAGGCTGTTCGCCACCACGGTGACCGAGCTGAACGCCATCGCGAGCGCGGCCAGCACCGGGTGCAGCGAGCGCAGAACCGACGGCAGGAAGGTCAGCGGATAGAGGACGCCCGCCGCGACGGGGATCAGGGCCGTGTTGTAGAAGAAGGCCCAGAAGAGGTTCTGCTCGATCGTCCTCATCGTGCGCCGCCCGAGCGCGATCGCCTCGGGCACCGACCGGAGGTCGCCCCGCATGAGCACGACGTCGGCGGTCTCCATCGCCACGTCGGTGCCGGTTCCGATCGCGATCCCGACATCGGCCACCGCGAGCGCCGGGGCGTCGTTGATCCCGTCGCCCACCATCGCCACCGCGTCGCCGGCCTCTTCGCGCAGCGCCCGTACCATGTCGGCCTTGCCGTCGGGGAGGACTTCGGCCCGCACGTCGTCGATCCCGACCTCGGAGGCGACCCGACGTGCGACCCGCTCCGAGTCCCCGGTGAGCATGACGACCCGGAGTCCCGCCGCGCGCAGCGCCGCGACCGCCGGGCGCGAGGCGTCCTTCGCCGCGTCCGCGACCCCGATCACCCCGACGGGCCGACCCTCGTCGAGCACCCACACCGCCGTGCTGCCGCCCGCTTCCATCTCCTCGACCCGCGCGCCCCAGCGGGAGAGCAGCTCCGGGTCGAGTCGGGCCTCGTCCAGAACGCGACGGCTCCCGACCTGCACGGTTCGCCCCTCGACCTCCGCCGCGATCCCGTAGCCCGGCAGCGCCCTGAACTCCCGGGGCACCCGGATTTCGAGGCCACGCCGCTCAGCCTCGTCCACGAGGGCACGGGCGATCGGATGCTCGCTCGGCCGCTCCGCCGAAGCCGCCAGACGGAGCACGTCGTCCTCGGACAGCGACCCGTGCGCGATGTCCCGAGAGTGCACGGGTCGTGCGGCGTAGGCAGGGTCGTCCGCGGAAAGGGTCGCGATCGCGGTCACCGCCGGCTCCCCCCGCGTGATCGTCCCGGTCTTGTCGAGCACGACCACCCGGATGTCCCGGGTCCGTTCGAGCGCTTCCGAAGTGCGGAAGAGCACGCCGCGCCGGGCCGCGCGCCCGGTGCCGGCCATGACCGCGGTCGGGGTGGCCAGCCCCAGGGCACACGGGCACGCGATGACGAGCACCGCGACGAGGCGCAGGACAGCGTCCGTAAGGGTGGCGTCCAGGAGGAGCCACCACACGCCGAAGGTGAGGGCGGACACGGCCACCACGACGGGGACGAACACGCCGGCGACCCGGTCGGCGAGGGCCTGGATCGGTGCGCGGCTGCCCTGGGCCTCTCGAACCAGCGCCACGACCCGGGCCAGCGCGGTGTCGGAGCCGACGTGTGTCGCGCGCATCCGAAAGGACCCGGTGCCGTTCACGGTCCCACCGGACACGGCGTCGCCCTCGCCGCGGTCGACCGGCAGACTCTCCCCGGTGAGCATGCTCTCGTCCACGGACGATCCACCGTCGACCACGACGCCGTCCACGGGGATCCGGTCACCCGGCCGCACGACGAGTTCGTCCCCCACCTCGACGGCGGACAGCGGCACCTCCGTCTCCACCCCGTCGCGCACGAGGCGGGCCGTTTCGGGCTGGAGGCTCATGAGCTCGCGGATGGCCGCGCCCGTCTCCCCCTTGGCCCTCACCTCCAGCAGCTTACCGAGCTTGATGAGCGTGAGGATCAGCGCGGCCGTCTCGAAGTAGACGTGCTCCCCGGCGGCCGTGCTGCCCACGCTGAGGAGCGCCGCGATCACGACCGAGTAGCCGTAGGCGACCGAGGAGCCGAGCGCGACCAGCACGTCCATGTTCGCCGTGCCGTTGCGCAGCGCCTTCCAGCTCCCGACGTAGAAGTCCCACCCCACCCGGAGTTGGACCGGCGTCGCGAGGGCGAACATGAGCCAGTTCACCCACGGTTCGTGCGCCCACGCCCCCAGAAGCCCGAAGTCGCGCGCCATGCTGAGCAGGAAGAGCGGTCCGGCGAAGAGCACGCCCACGAGGAAGAGGCGCTCCTGCTCCCGGATCTCGGCGGCCCGCGCGATCGACTCGGCCTCGTCGAGGGCCGCACCGTCTGCGTCGTCCGCGAGCACGACTCCGTACCCCACCCGCTCGACCGCGTCGCCGATCTCCCGGAGCGTGACGGCCTCCGGATCGAAGCGGACGAGCGCGCGCTCGGAGGCATAGTTCACGGACGCTTCCTGCACCCCCTCCGTGCGCCGCAGCGTCCGCTCAACCGTCGCGACGCAGTTCGCGCACGTCATGCCGGTGATCGGGAGCGAGACCTCCCGGTCGGGAGCCGCGGTCGTGATCACGCCGCCTCCGCGGTCCTACTCCACCGGGGGATAGTGGATCTCCTTCATGAGATCCTCGATGACGACCCAGTCGGTCGTCTCCGGATCCCAGGAGATCTTCACACTCCGGCTCTCCTCATCGGCGTTCACGCCGCGCACGCCGTCGAGCCCACCGACTTCGCGCTCGATCGTGCTCACGCAGTGGCCGCAACTGATCGCCGGCACCGAGACCGTCTTCTCTTCCAAACTCCGTCCTCCTGTTCCGCGGGGCGCCGGCCCCGTGTCTACACCTTGCCCGTCGCCTCGAAGACCTGCAGGAGCTCGTCGAGCACCTTCTCGCGCTCCCCGCCGTCCGGTCCACGCATCGCGTCCGTGACGCACGAGCGCAAATGCTCGTCGAGGACCATCGCGCTCACCCGCTTGAGGGCGCGCTGGATCGCGACGATCTGATGGACGACGTCGATGCAGTAGGCGCCCTCGTCGACCATACGCTGGACCCCGCGTACGTGGCCCTCGACGCTCTTCAGGCGTCGGAGGATCTCCTGTTCGTGAGGCTGATTCATCGCCTTCTCCGCATCCCGGCCTGAACCCACCCCCCAGGGGAGGGGATCGCCTGAATCAACTTCTCGCCTGCCGGGGTAGTCGTCAAGCGTCCGGACCAGATTCCAGGTCCAGCCCCCCGCCCTCCGCCCCCTGGGGATCCATGTCGCTCAAGTCGTCGATCAAGACGGTGCTGACCCTCGGCCAGGGCGTCGTCACCGGAATCCCGGAGGCGGCGGCGGACGCCGACCCGATCGAGCTCTTCCGGAGCTGGCTCGAGACCGCCGTGGAGGCCGGAATCCACGAGGCGAACGCGATCGCGCTGGCCACCGCCACGCCCGAAGGGGCGCCCTCGGTACGCATGGTGCTGCTCAAGGGAATCGACGAGCGCGGCTTCGTCTTCTACACAAACTACGAGAGCCGGAAAGCCAGCGAGCTCGATGCGAATCCGAAGGCCGCCCTGTGTGTGCACTGGGCGGTTCTCGAGCGCCAGATCCGGGTGAACGGGACCGTGTCGCGGGTGTCCGAGGCCGAGAGCGCCGCCTACTTCGAGACCCGCGGGCGGGGCAGCCGCGTGGGCGCGTGGGCTTCGCTCCAGAGTCGGCCGCTGCCGGACCGCGAGGAGCTCGAGGCGCGTGTGCGCGAGGTCCGGGAGCGCTTCGAGGGTTCCGACGTGTCCCTGCCGCCCTTCTGGGGCGGGTACCGGATCGAGCCCACGGCGATCGAGTTCTGGCAGGGAAAGGCGGACCGGCTGCACGACCGCCTCGTGTTCACGCGCGAGGCCACGGGCGGTTGGAGCACCCAGCGGCTGTACCCGTGACCGCTCCGACCCGGCACCGGGCCCTGGCGGTGGCACGCCTCGTCTCGTTCCTTGTCCACCCGATCCCGGACCGGAACCCAGACGAGGAGGGGACGTGGCGGAACGGACGTACTTCACCCGGGCCACCTTCGCCTTTCTGAACGACCTCAAGGCGAACAACGACCGCGACTGGTTCGCGGCGAACAAGAGCCGCTACGAAGAGCATGTGAAGGCCGCGGCCCTCCGACTGATCGAGGACTTCGGCCCACACTTGCACGAGTTGAGCCCGCACTTCCAGGCGACGCCGCGCTCCCTCTTCCGCATCCATCGCGACGTGCGCTTCTCGAAGGACAAGTCGCCGTACAAGACGGCGATCGGGGTCCACTTCCGCCACGAGCACGCGAAGGACGCCCACGCGCCCGGCTACTACTTCCACGTCGCCCCGGGTGACGTCTTCCTCGGATGTGGGATCTGGCACCCCCCATCGGACGCGCTGCGGGCGATCCGTGAGCGCATCGTGGAGGACGGTGCCGAGTGGAAGCGCGCCTCTCGTGATCGGAAGCTCAACGACACCTTCCACCTCGCCGGCGACAGCCTGAAGCGAGCGCCCAAGGGCTTCGACGCCGAGCACCCGCTCATCGAGGATCTGCGCAGGAAGGACTTCATCGGCGTCCACGAGACGACGCAAACGTTCGCGACCGCACGCGACCTGCCGGAGGGGCTGGCCGAGCGGTTCCGCGCAGGAACCCCGCTGATGCGCTTCCTGTGCGGTGCGCTCGCCGTGCCCTTCTGAGTCGGAGCCCAGCGCCGGCCTCGACCGGCGGCACCGGCCGGTCCTCCGGGGCCCGACCGTCAACGGCGGCCCGCAGCGACACCGCCTCCGGTGCTCCCGCCCTGTTGGCTCAAACCCTCCCGGCCACCCCCACCAAGCTGCGCAGATAACGGCCGTAGTCGCAGTCGTCGGCGCTTTCGGCGAGCGTGGCGAACGCCGCGTCGTCGATGAAGCCCATCCGGTAGGCGACCTCCTCCGGCACGGCGATACGCAGGCCCTGACGCTGTTCGAGCACGCGGACGAACGCCGTCGCCTCCGCGAGCGCGTCGGCGGTACCGGTGTCGAGCCACGCCATCCCGCGTCCGAGCACCTCCATGCGAAGGGTCCCACGCTCCAGGTAGTGTCGGTTCACGGCGGTGATCTCGTACTCGCCGCGCCCGGATCTCTCCAGCCCCGCCGCGACCTCGACCACGCCGGGCTCGTAGAAGTAGAGGCCCGTGACGGCGACGTTCGAGCGGGGCTGCTCCGGCTTCTCGACGATCGAGAGCACGCGACCCTGCGCATCGATCTCGGCGACCCCGTAGCGCTGCGGATCGCGCACGTGGTAGCCGAACACCAGCGCGCCCTCTTCGTGCGCAGCGGCCGCCTGCAGCCGACCCGCCAAGCCATGACCGAAGTAGATGTTGTCCCCGAGGATGAGCGCCACGGGCTCGTCCCCGATGAAGTCCGCGGCGATCACGAGCGCCTGTGCGATCCCCTCCGGCTCCGGCTGGATCTCGTACGAGACCTCCAGCCCCCACGCGCTGCCGTCCCCCATG
>JANQME010000074.1 GCA_028280205.1 Longimicrobiales bacterium | reverse complement strand
GGTCACGATCGCGCCGGAGCGGACGATCTGCTCGGTCTCGCTGCCGCGTGTCGAGATCGAGGAGGCGCCCGAGGACGTCGAGGAGCCCGAACTCGTGGGTGAGGCGGCCGAGGGTGAGGAGCCGGAAGCCGAGACCTCCGGCGAGGACGGCGGCGACGACTCCGAGGGGGACGAGGGCTGATCCCCTCGTCGCCCGCACCGACCGATGAAAGCCGTGTTCGGGCTCGGCAACCCCGGGCCCGAGTACGACGCCACGCGCCACAACGTGGGGTGGTGGGTCGTGGACCGGCTCGCCTACGACTGGGACTTCGGTCCTTTCCGGCGTGACGGTCGGGCCTTCGTCAGCGAAGGAGTCGTGGGCGACATCGAGGTGCACCTCGTGAAGCCCTCCACCTATGTGAACCGGAGCGGTCTCGCGCTGCGGCCGTTCCGGGCGACGACCGACTTCGACGCCTCCGAGGATCTTCTGGTGGTCGTCGACGACGCGGCGCTGGACGTGGGACGCGTCCGCTTTCGCCCCGAGGGAGGGGCGGGCGGACACAACGGGCTCAAGTCGATTTCCGGTGCCCTGCAGTCGAACCGGTATGCGCGGCTGCGTATCGGCGTCGGACGGAAGCCGGACGGAGAGGATCTTTCCGACTGGGTGCTCTCTGCGATGCCCGAAGAGGACGAGGAACGGGTGGTGGCACTGCTGCCCGAGCTGACCGAGGCCGTCGAGGTCTGGATCGGCGAGGGGACGCAAGCGGCGATGAACCGCTTCAACCGGTAGTCCGCGCCCGACGACGATACGACACGCATACCCGAGCACGACGAACCAGAGGAAACCGATTCGATGAACTTCGTCGACCTGACCAGCTTCGCGTGGGCGCTCGGCGTGGCCGGGCTCGCCATCGCAGGCGCCCTGTACGGCTACGTGAAGCGCCAGGATCCCGGAACCGAGACCATGGTGGACCTCGGGGAGCAGATCCACGACGGCGCGATGGCCTTCCTGCGTCGTGAGTACACCGTGCTCTCGGGCTTCGTGGCCGTCGTCGCCGTGCTGCTCGGTGTCGCGATCGGCTGGATGTCGGCGGGGGCGTACGTGTTCGGTGCGATCAGCTCGGTGGCGGCGGGCTTCGCCGGCATGAAGGCGGCCACACGCGCCAACACGCGCACCTCTGCGGCGGCCAAAGACGCCGGACAAGGCAAGGCGCTGCGGGTGGCCTTCTTCGGCGGCGCGGTGATGGGCCTCGCGGTGGCCGCGCTCGGCATGCTCGGCCTCGGCGTGCTGTACTTCGCCTTCGGGGCGAGCGCGAGCACGGCCGCGGAGTTCTCCGGCTTCGCGGAGGTCGTCTCCGGCTTCGCCATGGGCGCCAGCTCGATCGCTCTCTTCGCCCGCGTGGGCGGGGGCATCTACACGAAGGCGGCTGACGTCGGGGCGGACCTCGTCGGGAAGGTCGAAGCCGGCATCCCGGAGGACGACCCGCGCAACCCGGCGACGATCGCGGACAACGTGGGCGACAACGTGGGCGACGTGGCCGGGATGGGCGCCGACATCTTCGAGTCGTACGTGGGCTCGATGGTCGCCACGATCGCGATCGGTGCGTCCGCGCCGGCACTCGCCGGAAGCCGGGCCGCCGCGATCGCCCTGCCCCTCACCACCGTCATGGTCGGTCTCCTCTGCTCGTTGATCGGGATCGCCGCCATGAAGGTGCTGGAGCGCGGCAACCCGTCGCAGGCGTTGCACGGGACCACGTGGATCGCGGGCGGCCTCTTCCTGGTCCTCATGTACTTCGTCGTCCAGGAGATGGGGATCACCTTCCAGGGGACCAGCTACCCGGCGTCCGGTCCGTGGATCGCGATTCTGGCCGGCATGCTGGCGGGAATCATCATCGGGACCGTGACCGAGTACTACACGGCGCACCGTCCGGTGAAGAAGATCGCGGACTCGAGCCGGACCGGAGCGGCGACGAACATCATCACCGGCCTCGCGGTCGGGATGGAGTCGACGGCGATCCCGGTCATCCTGATCTGCATCGCGATCGCCGTCGCCTTCAACTTCGCCGGCCTCTACGGCATCGGGATCGCCGCGGTCGGCATGCTGGCCACCGTGGGCGTCACGATGAGCGTCGACGCGTACGGACCCATCGCGGACAACGCCGGCGGCATCAGCGAGATGAGCGGACTCGGTCCGGAGACGCGCGAGATCACGGACTCGCTCGACGCGATCGGGAACACGACGGCCGCGATCGGGAAGGGCTTCGCGATCGGCTCGGCCGCGCTGACCGCCCTGGCGCTCTTCTCCGCGTATGCCTCGGCCACGAACCTCGAGACGATCAACATCGTGGATCCAATGGTCGTGATCGGGCTGCTGCTCGGCGGCGTCCTGCCCTTCTTCGTCGCCGCCCTCACGATGACGGCCGTCGGCCGCGCCGCGCAGGGGATGGTCGACGAGGTCCGCCGTCAGTTCCGCGAGATCCCGGGCATCATGGAGGGCACCGCGAAGCCGGACTCGGCGCGCTGCGTGGACATCTCGACGCAGGCGGCGCTCCGGGAGATGATCCTGCCCGGCATCACGGCGGTGCTCTCCCCGGTGATCGTGGGGAAGTTCCTCGGCGTCGAGGCGCTCGGTGGGCTGCTGGCCGGTGCCACCGTCACGGGCGTGCTCATGGCGCTCTTCATGGCGAACGCCGGGGGTGCGTGGGACAACGCCAAGAAGTACATCGAGGGCGGAGCGCTCGGCGGGAAGGGCTCCGACCCGCACAAGGCAGCGGTGGTCGGCGACACCGTGGGCGATCCGTTCAAGGACACCTCGGGCCCGTCGCTCAACATCCTCATCAAGCTGATGAGCGTCGTCTCGCTGGTGCTGGCCCCGTGGTTCATCGCGTGACGGCACACCCCGCCGTACCAAGCCGCTGAGCGAGGAGCATGGCCAGGGAAGCCACGTTCGAGAACGCGCTCGCCTTCGCGGCGGACTTGATCCGGATTCCGGGGCTCCCGGGCGAGGAGGGGGCCGTCGCGCAGCGCGTCCGTGAGGAGTTCGAGGCCCTCGGCCTCGAGGACGTGCGCGTGGACGGCGCGGGCAACGTCATCGGCGTCGCCCGGGGGCGGGGCGAGGCCCCCCCGGCGCTGCTCAACTGCCATCTCGACGTCGTCGCCGAGGGGGCCCACGAGGAGTGGGAGGTGCCTCCCTTCTCCGGCGAGGTGCGCGACGGCTTTCTGCACGGGCGCGGCGCGATGGACATCAAGGGTCCGCTCGCGCTGCAGACGTACGCCGCGGCCTCGATGATCGGGGAGGCCCCGGGCGACGTCGTCGTCGCCCACACCGTCCTCGAAGAGCGGGGCGGGCTCGGGATGAAGTATCTGCTGGAGGCCGGGGAGGTGGAGCCGGGTGTCGTCGTCATCGGAGAGGCCACGCACGGCGACGTCTGCATCGGGCATCGCGGCCGAGCCGAGGTGGAGGTCGCGATCACCGGACGGGCGGGTCACGCGAGCGTACCGGATCGCGCCCGCAACGCGCTGCGTCTGGTGGGTCCGGTCGTCGCGGGTGTCCGGGATCTCGGCGAGCAGATGGAGAGCGACCCGGTCCTGGGAAGCTCGACGCTGGTCGCCACGATGGTCGACGTCCTGCCGGAGAGCCGAAACGTCGTCCCCGACTCCGCGGTCGTGACGGTCGACTGGCGCATCCTCCCGGGAGATACGGACGAGCTTCTGGTCGCATGCCTGCGCGAGGCCATCGAGGCACACATGCCGGATCCGCTGCCGGAGGGGCTCGCCTGGGAGATCCGCATGGGCCGCGAGGTCCAGACGACGTACACGGGCCTGGTGGAGGACCGGAAGCTGCTCACGCCCGGCTTCCTCATGGATCCCGACGATCCCGTCGTTCGGGCCGCCGCGGACGCCGTGGGGAGCAGGGAGGGGGAGGGGCCGGCGAAGGTACGCCCCTGGCGCTTCGCCACCGACGGCGGCTGGTCCAAGGGCATCTTCGGCATCCCGACGGT
>JANQME010000033.1 GCA_028280205.1 Longimicrobiales bacterium | reverse complement strand
AGGTCGTTGATCGTGGCGGCGACCATCCCGACCAGACCCCTGGCCAGGATCAGTCCCACGGCGACGCCGAGTGCCGCCCCGAAGAGGCCGATCCAGGCGGCCTCCCGGAGGATCATCCGCACGATCTCTTCCCGTGTCACCCCGATCGCGCGGAGCCGGCCGAGGATCGCGCGCCGCTGCACGACGGAGAAGGTGACCGAGTTGTAGATCAGGAACATCCCGAAGATCAGGGCGAGCAGGCTGAGCGCGGTGAGGTTCGCGTCGAACGCGGCGATCATCCCCGCCATCGTCTCCGAGCGGGTCCCGACGGCCTCGACGTTCGAGCCCTCCGGCAGCGTCGTGCGAACACGGTCCAGCAGCCCGGCCGCCTCGTCGCGCTCGTCGATCCGCAGGTCGATCCGGGTGAGGAGCCCCTCCATGCGCAGCACCTCCTGCGCGCCCGCGATGTCCATGATCACCACGTCGGCGAGGCCTGCGCGGGTCAGCTCGTCCGAGGGGTCCACGAGCCCCACGACCGGCACCACCCAGCTCTGGCCCTCGATCTGGAGCGGGAGCGAGTCGCCGACCGCGAGGCCCGCCCCGGAGGCGACGCCGGCCGAGAGTACGACTCCGGTCCGCGAAGCGACGATCGACGAGACATCGAGCCCGGTCTCGCCGCCCGCCACGTACGGACGGAAGGGGCTCTCGGAGAAAGGGTCGACACCCAGGATGCGAAGGGCACGGCCCGGCATGCGTGACGACCGCCCGTACCCCTCCACGACAGGGGCGACCGCCGCCACGTCCGCATCGATGCGGAGCCGGACGAAGACACTCTCGTCGATCCGTCCGATCTCGTTCACCACGACGTGGGTGGCCCGACCCGACACCGTCTCGGTCGAGGTGCGGAAGCCGGCCTGCGCGCTCTCGATCGTAAGGTCGATCGAGAGCATGACGGCCACGCCGAGCGCCACGCCGAGCACGGTGAGGACGAGCTGGAGCCGGTGCTGCGTCAGATAGCGCAGGCTCGCCTTCGGGAGGAGCCTCATGCGCGGAGGTCGGGCACGGTCCCCGTGAGCGAGTCCTCGACGAGCTTCCCGTGGTCCACGTGCAGCGTCCGATCCATCCGGTCCGCCAGCGACCGGGCGTGTGTCACGACGACGAGCGTCGTACCCGAATCACGCACGAGCTCGTCGAGGAGCGCGACGACGAGCTCTCCCGTGTCCTCGTCCAAGTTGCCGGTCGGCTCGTCGGCGAGGAGCAGGTCGGGGCCATGGACCAGGGCGCGGGCCAGGGCGACGCGCTGCTGCTCCCCTCCCGAGAGTCGGTCCGGAAACGTGCCCGCGCGATCGGAGAGCCGGACGGCCTCGAGCAGCGATTCGGCGTGGGCCCGTCCGTCCGGGGAGCCGGTGAGCTCGAGCGGGAGGAGCAGATTCTCCATCACCGTCAACGTCGGCACCAGGTTGAAGAACTGAAAGACGAAGCCGACGTGTCGACGACGGAAGAGCGTGCGCTCCCGCTCGGGGAGCGCGCCGATGTCGGCACCGCCGACGCGGACGGTGCCGGAATCCGGCAGGTCGATTCCGCTCACGAGGTTGAGCAGCGTCGACTTGCCCGAGCCCGAGGGGCCGAGGACCGCGACCCGCTCGCCGGAGCGAATCTCCACAGAAGCGCCCGTCAGCACCCGATGGGTTCGATCCGCTTCCCGATAACTCTTGTGAACGTCGATCAGCTCGATCGACGGGCCCGTCTCGTTCAACGGGAGGCGACTCCCGGTCCGTCAGCCGCCGGAGCCCTCCTCCAACTGCTGGGGAAGGGTCGAGAGCTCGAGAACCTTGTATTGCCGTTCGCCCGCGGGCAGCGCGATCGTCACCTCTTCGCCCTCCGTCGCACCCAGAAGGCCCTGCCCGATCGGCGATGCGAGCGACACCTGCCCCGCGTCGAGGTCGATGAAGTCGCCGGCCGTGATCGTGAAGGTGAACTCCTCGTCCATGCCCAGGTCGTGGATCTTCACCCGAGAGCCGAAGCCTACCCGGTCGTACGGCATTTCGTTCGGATCGATCTTCGACAGCTCCGTCATCCGCGACGTGAGGTGGTTCAGCCGCGCTTCGACGAAGGCCTGGCGCTCCTTGGCGGACTTGAACTCCGCGTTCTCACGGAGATCGCCGTGCTCCATCGCCGTCTTGATCCGCACCGGGAGCTCGACGTTGAGCTCGTGCGTGAGATTGGCGATCTCGTCTTCGATCTTGGAGCGGATTTCGTCCAGCATGGGAGTACCTCGGTACGGTCTGGGCACCTCCGGGCCCGTCGCAATCTGCGTGGCCGGTCGGGGCTAAAGAGGAGCCGCCGCCCCGAACGGTGGGGGCGGCGGCGATCCAATAGAATAGGCGCTCGACCCGGAGCGCGGTAGGGAGCCCTACTCCATGCGCAGCGCCCGAACCGGGTCGACCCGGCTCGCTCGGCGCGCCGGAACCCATGCGGCGACGAGCGCCACGAGGGTCAGCAGCAGGGGGATCGTCGCGAAGGTGACGACGTCCGTGCTCGAGATCCCGAAGAGGTAGTCCGACGCGACCCAGGTCACCGCGCCGGCGAGCGCGATGCCCACCAGCGCGCCGACGATCACGAGCCGCATGCCGCCACCCACGGCCATGCGCACGATATCCGCCGCCGAGGCTCCCAGCGACATACGGATGCCGAGCTCGCGCGTCCGCTTCGAGACGGCGTAGCTCACGACCCCGTATACGCCGATGCCGGCCAGCAGGAGGGCGAGACCGCCGAAGACCGTCAGGAGAAGCGCGGCCATCCGGGGAGGAAAGAGGAGGAGCGCGAGGTGCTCGTTCATCGTCTTGACCTCCTCGAAGAGCACCAGCTCCGGATCGACGTCCTCGAGCGTCGTCCGCGTGATCGAGACCAGCTCCTCGCTGGTCGTGCGGCCCTTCACCACGACCTGCATGCCGAAGAAGCTGTTCTGTCCCTGGAGCTGGTAAACGTAGGGGCGCGGGGCCTCCCCGAGGGTGCGGACCTTGGTGTCGGCCGCCACGCCCACAATGCGCAGGTCGTCCCCGCTGCCCGCAGACTGGATCGTCCGTCCCACGAGGTTCTGGCCCGGGTAGTAGCGGTCCACGAACGCCTCGGACACGACGACCACCCGCTCCGTATCGAGGTCGTCGCGCGTGAAGGCGCGGCCGGAGGTGATCTCCACACCCATGGCGTCGAAGTAGCCGACGTCGACGTTGGCGTTGTCGATGTCGTGGTCGCCGTCCGGCGTCTGGGACGGGACACCGGGCAGGAGGTAGCCACCGGTCTGAACCCCGGACCCCAGCGGGATCCGATCCGCCAGCGCCACGTGCGTGACCGACGGGTGGTCGAGCAGCCGCCGTTCGAGATCGTCGTAGAGCGCCTCGACCTCCTCCGGCGTCTCGTATCCGGACAGCTCGGGCATCGGCCATGCCAGCGCACCCGGCCCGGTGTCGAAACCCGGGTCGATCGCCTGGGCCTTCTGCAGACTGCGGGTGAAGAGTCCGGCGCCGATGAGCAGCACGAAGGAGAGGGCGATCTGGGCCACGACCAACCCGTTGCGCAGCGTCAGCCGACGGGGGCCGGCGGAACCGGCGGCTTCGTTCTTCAGCGTCGGGGCGACGTCCGGATTCGTCGCCTGGAGTGCCGGGATCAGTCCGAACGCGAGCCCGGCCAGCGCGGACACCGTCGCCGTGAAGAGGAGGACCGTTCGGTCGAGCGAGATCTCCACGTCGACCGGAACCGGCAGCGGCGGCCGCAGCGCCATCATCAGCTCCACCGTCCACTGGGCGAGGACGAGTCCGGTCGCGCCTCCGGCGAGCGCCAGGAGCGTCGTCTCCACGAGGAGCTGGCTCACCAGCCGCCTCCTCCCCGCGCCGAGCGCCAGCCGCACGGCGATCTCCTTTCGCCGGTCCTCCGCGTGCGCCAGAAGAAAGGACGCGAGGTTCGCGCACGCGACGAGGAGGACGAGTCCGACGACGGCAAGGAGAAGGCCCGCGACAGGCGTGAGGATACGGTCGACGGAGGGGTGAAGAGAGACCTTCCCCGACGCGACCGCCGACATGGTGCGATTCTCGTTGGACTCCGGGTAGCGCGTCTCGAGCGTCGCCGAGAACGCGCTCAGGGACGCGTTGGCCTGCTCCACGGTCACACCGGGCAGCAGTCTGGCCTTGAGGAACATGCTCCGGCTGCGTCTCCGCTCCAGCTGCTCGCCACCCATCAGGACGTCGGTCATCATGAGCGGAGTGAAGAAGCCCGTGACGAGAATCGGCATCGATCCCGTGTACGCCTCGGGGGCGACCCCCACCACGGTGAACAGCCGCCCGTTCAGCGAGACGGAGCGTCCCAGCACCTCAGGGTCCGCGCCGAAGTCCTGCGTCCACATGCGGTGGCCGAGAATCACGACTGGATGGGTGCCGGGCGACTCATCCTCCTCGCGGACGAAGGACCGGCCCAACGCCATCTCGATCCCGAGCGTTTGGAAGTAGTCCCAAGAGATCAGCTCGCCGAAGACGACCCGGGGCCGATCGTCGATGTCGATGCGTGCGATCGTGGTGCGCGACGCGACCACGTTCTCGAAGACGTCGTTCTCGTTCCGGAGATCCAGATAGTCGGGATGCGAAGACGTCGCGTATTGGAATCCGTCCGAGCTCGACGAATAGACCTCGACGAGCTCGTGACGGTCCTCGACCGGCAGGTCCCGGATCAGCACGGCGTTGACGATGCTGAACATCGCCGTGTTCGCTCCGATGCCGAGGGCGAGCGAAAGCACGGCCACGGCCGTGAAGCCCGGCGCGTTCAGCAGTCGGCGCACGGCGTAGCGGAGGTCGTGGAGATGCATGGGCAGGAGACTGGGGAAGCCCGGGTCGCGGCGCGCGGCCCGATCGGGTCGGTTGCGTTCGGAGGTGGGACGGATCGCTTCCAGACGGCGAGCGGCGCGACGCAGGGCACCGGCGCGGACGAGGAGGACCTCCAGCCAGAAGCGACCATCGGCCAGCCAGGTGGGTCGGCCTGCCTCTCGCGCGGCCCGGTATGCCTCGGTCAGGTCTCCCTCGATCGCCTCGGCGACCTCTTCGGGGACGCGCCGGCGGAGGAGGGCCAGCGCGGCGCGCGGCGGCCCACGCTCAGCCACGGGCCACTTCGGAGGCGGGCGCCCACATGCGCTCGCGGACGGTACGGACGTGCTCGAGGATTTCCATCCCCTCCGGGGTGACCGCGTAGAGGCGCCTCGCCTTCCCGCCTCGCCTCGCGTTCGGCTCCCCCTTCCAAGAGCGAGCGTACCCCTTCTCCTCGAGGCGCATGAGCGTGACGTACACTGTGCTCACCGAGACCCGGCGGTCCCCCCGGTCGGAGAGCACAGCGCGCACAGAGGCTCCGTCGGCTTCCACCTCGCCAAGCCGACGCACGGCGAGCAGCACCAGCTCCACCAGGTCCCCCAGATGAGACCCCTTCGCCATCGTCGTCCTCCGTCCACGATAATTGTGACAAAATCAAATCCAACTACGCGGACGAGCGTGCCGGGGTTTCAGGTGCGGTGGCCGCGTACCGCCCCTTCTTCGTATCACTCCGAGCGGAGCGCGCCCACGGGGTCGATGCGCGCGACCCGGCGCGCCGGCACCCACGACGCCATGAAGGCGACGAGCCCGACGACGACCGGAACGACGAGGAAGGTCGGGAGGTCGAGCGGGGGCACCCCGTAGAGAAGGCGCGAGAGGAGCTGCGCTGCAGCCGCGGCCGCCAGAACTCCGATCGCGCCCCCGGTCGCCACGAGCCTCATCCCGCTACCGGTCAGCATGCGGATGACCGAACCGACATCCGCACCGAGTGAGAGGCGGATCCCGACCTCCCGGGCCCGACGCGCCACCGCGTAGCTGACCGTGCCGTACAAGCCGATCGACGCGAGCAGCAGCGCGAGCAGGGCGAAGCCGCCGACGACCATAGCCCCGAGCTCTCGTCCGAGGAGCATCACGGCCAGGTGCCGTCGCATGGTCTTCGCCTGCGTGACCATGATGTCCGGATCGAGCGCGCGGGCTTCGGCGATCACGTCGAGCACGAGCCGCTCGGCCTCGCCCCCGGTCCGTGCCGCCACCCACCCGTACGGCGAGAACGACTGGCGGATGGGCCGGTAGACGAACGGGCGCGGTGCCTCGCCGAGCCCGCGCACCTTGTGGTCGGCGGTCACGCCCACGACCCGTACCGGATCGCCGTTGAGGCGCACCTCGCGACCTACCGCCCCTCCCTCGGGAAGGAAGCGGTGTACGAACTCCTGGTTCACCAGCGCCACCGGCTCCCCGTCCGCGACGTCGAGCGCCTCGATGCCGCGCCCCTCCACGAGCGGGATGTCGAGCGCCTCCAGGAGGTGCTCGTCGATGACCGCGTAGTCGACCCCGTGGAAGTCCTGTCCCGGTGGAGGGTCGATCCCGTCGACCTGCACCCGCACGGTCTGCGTGTTCAACGGGTCGAGGTGGATGTTGTCGATCACCCCGACCGACTGCACGCCGGGCAGGGCGGCGACGCGCTCCCGCAGCGTCCTCTGGTAGACGAGCGCTTCCTCCCGCGTGTAGCGATCCCCCGGCGTCACCAACTGCACGAGCGCCGTCGGAGTACCCCCGAAGCCCGGGTCGAGCCTGCGCGAGGCATCGAGGGAGCGCAGGAAGAGGCCTGCGCCCACCAGAAGAACAACCGACACCGCCACCTGGCCCACGACCAAGGCGTTGCGCAGAGACGCTCCACGCGCCCGCCCGCCCCCGGCGCTCTCGTCGCGCAGGGCGGGCGCAACGTCCGGGTTGGTGCTCTGGAGCGCGGGGGCCAGCCCGAAGAGAACGCCGGCGCCCAGCGAGACGAGCGCGCTGAAGGCGAGGACCGTGCGGTCGAGTGACAGATCCAGGGTGATGGGGAACGGCAGCGGAAGGTCCGCAGCCAACAAGAGATCGAGCCCCTGCGTCGCAATGACGATGCCGAGCGCTCCGCCCACACCGGCGAGAATCACGGTCTCGGTGAGCAGCTGGGCCACCAGGGTCCTGCGCCTGGCTCCCACGGCGAGTCGGACGGCGATCTCCTTGCGGCGGTCGGCCGCGCGCGCCAGGAGGAAGCTGGCCAGGTTCGCGCAGGCGATGAGCAGGACCAGCCCGACGACGGTCATGATCATCCCGGCCGCCGGCACCACGAAACGGTCGATCATCGGGTTCATGATCACGTCCTCCGTCCGCTCCAGAACGAACTCCTTGTCCGGCGTCCACGTGCGGGGATGCCGCTCGCGCAGCGTCGCCGTCACCCGCTCCGCGGCCGCCTCCGCCTGCGCGAAGGTCGCGCCGTCCCTGAGGCGCGCCGTGCCGAAGTAGCTCTGCGAGCCACGGGACTCGAGCGAGTTCCCGGTCGAGCCCATCAGCTCGTCGACCATCATCACGGGGACGTATAGCGCTGGGGCGAAGCCGCGCACGCTCCCGGTGAAGCCCTCCGGGGTGACGCCGATCACCGCGTACGGCCGTCCGCGCAGCCGGACCTGGCGTCCGACGATGTCCGGATCGGCGGCGTAGCGGCTCGACCAGTAGTCGTGGCCGAGCACGACGACCGGGTGCGCCCCCGGGGCGACGTCGTCCTCCTCCCCGAGAAGGCGGCCTCGTGCGGCGTCGATCCCGAGCAGGTCGAAGAACTCGCCCGTGACGCCCGCGCCGAAGAGCGTCTCGACGCCGTCCTCCGTGTCGGCCTGCACCACGGCGAAGCGCGACACCGTGACCGCCTCGAAGACGTCCCGCGAACCCTCGACGAAGTCGAGGTAGTCCGGATACGAGAGCGTGCCGTGGGTGAAGTCGTCGGTCCCCTCGTACACGTCCACCAGCCGCTCGGGCTCCGCGAAGCCCATGTCCCGGATGATCGCCGCATTGACCAGACTGAACATCGCCGTGTTCGCGCCGATCCCGATCCCGAGTGACAGCACGGCGACGAGGGTGAACATCGGGCTTCGGGTGAGCCTGCGCACCGCGTAGCGAACGTTTGTGAAGAGCGTATCCACCATCCCCTCCCAGCTTCGATCGTGTCCCTGTGGAGCGCCGAGGGCCGCTGCGCCCCGGCGGTTGCGTCGTGTGCGACGCCCGTAGCGCACACCGATGCCGATGGCTTCGACGACGTACCAGCGTCGGGCAGCGCGCTCGTCCTTCCGTGCGCGCGCCTCGAACTCCTCGTGCAGATCGCCGAGGATCGCCGCCCCCCGATCGGTCGGGGGCAGGACTCCTTCGAGCAGACGCGTGGCCAGCCGGGGCGGCCCCGACCCGGGGTCGGCACGGTGTTCGTCCTCGGGTGGTTGCGCCTGCCGGCTCATGGTCCGGCCCTCATCCGTCGAGCGCGTGCTCGAGGCCGTCCCACAGCGTGAGCAGCGCCTCCCGCGACTTCCTGAGCTCGCCGACTCCCTTCGGTGTCACGCGCACCACCCGACGGGGGCGTCCCCCCCGATCCGAAGCCGATGGCACCGATTCGGAGACGATCCACCCCTTCTCCTCGAGTCGGTCGAGGGTGACGTACACCGATCCCCGGGCGACCCGACGCCCGATACGTTCCTCGAGGTCGGCCATGATCCGCACCCCATACGCGTCCTCGCCCAGCCTGAGGACGGTGAGCAGCAGCATCTGCTCGAACTCGCCCAGGTACCCTCCTCTGCCCACGTGACGCTCCCCGGAAGCCGTCTGGTCGGAGTCAATTCCGACTTTGTAGGACAACTACGGAGAAGGAGGCTCCGGGTTTCAGGATCGACCGCACGGGACCGAGGCGCGTCGGCGCCGAGGCCGGGAGGCACCGTACGACGGCTCCGGCGTACCACCTGCCCATGGCCGCCTCACCCGCTCCCACGGAGTCGTCGCTCCACCCCGAGCTCCTTCCGCTCGTGCCGCTGCTCGCGGTGATGTGGGAGGACGGGATCGGATCGGACGACGAAGTCGCGACGCTCCGGAGCCTCGGCCGCGACGTCGGACTCGCCGATCCGGTGCTGGGCTTGCTCACGAGCTGGACCGAGCCGTCCGCCCCGCCCACTCCGATCGAGCTGTCCCGACTGATCGATCGCGTGCGCGAAGCCGAGCTCACCGACCCGAACACGGCCAAGGCGTCGCTGACCGACCTGGGGCTGGCCCTCCGGGAGGCCGAGCTGCGCGAGGCGGAAGGAGGCGAGGGACCGTGGTCGGACCCCGACGCCGTCCAGCGGCTCCGGGACGCCGAAGCCGCCCTCGGAATCCTGGGCGCCGAAGCCGCACGTCGGCTCCTGGGCACCACGACCACCGTCGCCGCCGGGCCGGTGGTGGACGACGCCTCGCCCCTGCCGGGAACGGAGGAGGCCCCCGATCCGACCGCGATTCGGGACGCGCTCGACACGGAGTACCGCGCCGTGCGCGACCGGATGCTCTCGCTTTTGGAGCGCTCCGAGCTGCGGATCCCCCTCGGGCTCCCGTCGAACGAGTATCGCGAGCGCGTCCTGAGCGCCCTGCGCGTGCTCGCCGAGGAAGGGATCGGCGCGCTGGCCTACGACCTCGAGTACGGCGGGGGCGGGGACCCGGGGGCATCGGTGGCCGCCTTCGAGACGCTCGCCTTCGGGGATCTGAGCGTGCTGGTGAAGTTCGGGGTCCAGTTCGGCCTGTTCGGCGGGAGCATCCAGCAGCTCGGCACCGAGCGGCACCACGAAGCCCTCCTGCGTGACGTCGGCTCGCTCGCCCTGCCCGGTTGCTACGCGATGACCGAGACGGGCCACGGCTCCAACGTCCGCGACCTCGAGACGACGGCCACGTACGAGCCGGGCACCCACGAGCTCGTCGTCCACTCGCCGAGCGAAGCGTCCGGAAAGGACTGGATCGGGAACGCGGCCTGCCACGGGCGGCTGGCCGTGGTCTTCGCCCGCCTCCTCGTCTCCGGTGAAGACCACGGGGTCCACGCGCTGCTCGTACCGATCCGGAGCGGGGACGGATCCGTGCTCCCCGGCGTGCGGATCGAGGACCGCGGAGAGAAGCTCGGACTGAACGGGGTCGACAACGGCCGCATCTGGTTCGAACAGGTGCGCGTCCCCGCACAGAACCTCCTCGACCGCTTCGCGACGATCGACACCGACGGTCGATACGAGAGCCCGATCCCGAGTCCGGGCCGCCGCTTCTTCACCATGCTCAGCACCTTGGTCGCGGGCCGGGTGAGTGTTGCGTCGGCGGCCGTCGGAGCGACCAAGGTCGGGCTCACGATCGCGGTGCGTCACACGGCCGAGCGCAGGCAGTTCGGTCCCGAGGGAGGTGCCGAGGTCCCGCTGCTCGCATACACGACGATGCAGCGCGCGCTCATGCCGCGTCTCGCGTCGACGTACGCGCTACACTTCGCCGTCCGCGACCTCCAGGCGCGCTTCCACGCCTGGGCGACGAGCGGGAAAGACGACCCCGAGCTCGAGGCGCGCGCGGCAGGCCTCAAGGCGTGGGCCACGGACGCGTGCTCGGACACGCTGGCCGCGTGCCGGGAAGCGTGCGGCGGGCGGGGATACCTCGCCGAGAATCGCTTCGCCGCGCTCAAGGCGGATACCGACGTCTTCACCACCTTCGAGGGCGCGAACGCGGTCCTGTATCAGCTCACCGCGAAGGGGCTCCTCTCGCGCTACCGCGACCGAATGGGCTCCCTCGACCTGCGCGGCACCCTGCGCTGGCTCGGGGAACGCGCGGAGGCGTCGATGGCGTCCCTCAACCCCGTCGTCACCCGGCGCACCGATCGGGACCACCTGCTCGATCCCGGGTTCCACCGTGCGGCGCTGACCTACAGGGAGGATCGTCTGCTCCGCTCGGTGGCAATGCGCATGCGCGCCCGCCTACGCGACGGCATGGACTCGTTCCGGGCGGTCAACGAGGTCCAGGATCATCTGATCGCGCTCGCTCGGGCCCACACCGAACGGCTCATCCTGCACGCCTTCCAGGCCGGGGTGGACCGCACGACCGACGAGGTACTCCGTTCCGCCTTCCGTCGGCTCTGCGCCCTCTTCGCCCTCGCCCGCATCGAGCACGACCGAGGCTGGTTCCTCGAGGCGGGCTACCTCGAGGCCGGGAAGTCCCGCGCCATCCGTGGGCTCGTGACGGAGCTGTGTACCCGAACCTCCGCGATGGGACCGGAGCTCGTCGACGGCTTCGGTATCCCGGAGCCGCTCCTGCCGCCCCTCGTCCGCCGCTGACCGGACGTTTTCCGTTTCGATCCGCGCGCGGTCCTTGCATACTGTGGCAGAGCGTCGTGGCCGCGGGTCGGCGACGCCGAAATAAACACTTGTTTTTTCTTTCGATGCCCGGCCATTATCCTAGTGCTCGTGCCGCGAGCACGCTCGTTCAATATTCCGTGTTTCCTGGCTTTCTGGACTCGGTGACCGTACTGGGTCGCGTACGACGCGCGCCCTTCCCTGCCGGAGGAGATTCCATGGTTCGCAGGAGCCTGATCGCACTGGCCTTCTTCCTCGCGGCGGCGCCGCTGACGGCTCAGATGCAGCGCAATCCCGCCTCGGCTCCGGCCGAGTATCAGTGGTCCTGGGACCGTCCGGACGCGATGGCTCCCGTCGGCACCTTCGGCGCGAACCTCGTGCCCGCCGGGCGTTTCGACCTCCGATACCGCTTCCACCAGACGAACTGGCAGGGGATCTACCTGGGGACGGATACGCTCTCGGGCAACGACGTGGCGACGCTCTACTCCGACGTCCCGATGACCCGTCGCAACGAGCACCACGAGCTTCAAGCGATGTGGGGGCTCAGCGAGAACGTCACGATCATCGCCCGGAGCGAGTTCATCATCATCGAGCGGGAGACCGTGCACAACTTCCGGATGGGCCCGTCGCCCGTCCGCACCTCGGTCGAGGAGCTCGGGGACACCGAGGTGGGGCTTCTCTACCGGGTCGTGGGCGAAGGCCCGTACCGAATGCACGTTCAAGCCGGCGGGGTGATCCCGACGGGAAAGGCGATCACCTACGGTGATACGACCCGCGCCCAGACCGGTGCGGCGGTCTCGCTTCCGTACGACATGCGCACGGGGTTCGGGACCTTCGGCGTCGTGCTCGGAATCGGCGGTGGCGTGCAGAACGAGGTCGGCTCGCTGGGCGCCCAGTTCCGCTTGCGTACCGACTTCGGCGAGAACGACGCGGGCTTCACGCCGGGCGACCAGTACGAAGCCAACGGCTGGGCGGCTTACCGCCTCAACGACGTCTTCAGCTTCTCGGCCGGCATCCGCTGGGAGCGGTATCGGTCTCTGGATGGCCTCGATGAGAGCCTGAACATCACCGGCGACCCCCACAACGCCGCCCCCTTCCTCTCCGGACAGCGGGCGCACCTGCCGCTCGGCGTGAACTTCCGGCTCCCGGAGGGCCACCGCCTGGCCGGCCACGGGTTGGGCGTCGAAGCAGTCTACACGCTCCACCACGATATGGATGCGCCGCAGCTTGGGATGAACTGGGGCTTCAACTTCGCGTACACGTTCGGCTTCTGACGCCGGGCGCCGGTCCGGATGGGCGAGAGGGCCCGGAGCCGCCAAGGCTCTGGGCCCTTCTGCGTGTCAACGGACGAGCTCGATCAGGTGGTAACGCTTCTTGCCCTTGCGCAGGAGCACGAATCGGCCTTCGACCGCGTCCCGGACGGTGACCCTCGCCGCGGTGTCCTCGACCCGCCTTGAGTTCACGTACACACCCCCTCCCTCGATCGAGCGGCGGGCGTCGCCCTTCGACGTCGCGAGCCCGCTCTCGACGAGAAGATCAACGACGGCGACCCCCTCTCCTCCAAAGCGATCGGCCGGCACGCTCGACGACGGGACGTCCGCGAAGACGTCCGCAATCTCGTCGGCGCCGAGTCCTTCGATGTCTCCTCCGAAGAGCGCCTGCGTCGCACGCTCGGCGGCGGCCAGCCCGGTCTCCCCGTGGAGCCGGCGGGTTACGTCCTCCGCCAGCGCTCGCTGGGCGGCCCGTCGGTGCGGCTCATCTTCGACCGCCCGGGTCAGCTCCTCCAGCGTGTCGTCGTCGTGGAGGGTGAAGAAGCGCAGGTAGCGGACCACGTCGGCGTCGTCGACGTTGATCCAGTATTGATAGAAACGGAACGGCGAGGTGAGCCGCGCGTCGAGCCAGACGTTGCCGGCTTCCGACTTCCCGAACTTCGTCCCCGCAGCGTTCGTGACGAGGGGGAAGACGACGCCGAACGCCCGCACGCCCTCGACGCGACGCACCAGATCGATCCCGGCCGTGATGTTGCCCCACTGGTCGCTTCCGCCCATCTGGACGGTGCACCCCTCCCGCCGGTAGAGCTCCAGGAAGTCGTACGACTGGAGCAGCGCATACGAGAACTCGGTGTACGAGATCCCGCTCTCCGCGTCCCCGAGTCGCCTGCGGACCGACTCCTTCGCCATGAGCTGGTTCACGGAGAAGTGCTTCCCGATGTCGCGCAAGAAGTCGACGAGCGCGAGACCGCCCAGCCAGTCGTGGTTGTTGCGCATCCGGGCCGGGTTCGACTTCACCTCGAAGTCGAGGAAGTGCTCGAGCTGAGCCCGGATCCCCTCGGCGTTCTCCGCAGCCTGCTCCTTCGTCAGGAGCTGTCGCTCCGCGGTCTTTCCCGAAGGGTCTCCGATGAGCCCGGTGCCGCCTCCGACGAGCGCGATCGGCGTGTGGCCGGCCCGCTGCGCGTGCACGAGCCCCATGATGGGCACGAGGCTCCCGAGGTGCAGGCTCGCGGCGGTGGGGTCGAAGCCGATGTAGACGGTGCGCGGCGCCTCGGCCAGGTGCTCCACCACGCCCTCGGTGGCATCCTGGAGGAGGTCGCGCGTGCGCAGGGTGTCGATCAGTCCGGACATGGCCCGAAGGCTACCCGGGGGCCCGGGTCGGTCAAGAGCATCGACGATCCCCGCTCGGCCCCGACCGGGCGCCGACTACCAGCCCTCGCGCTCCCGCAGCTTCGTCACATGCGCCTCGTGGTGGGGGCCGTGCCAACCGTAGTGCTCGAGCAGAGCGTCCACGGTCATCCTGCCCATCTCGGGATGGTCGAGGGTGCGGGCGAACGCCTCGGGCGGGAGCGCCCGGAGAAAGGAGACCCAACGCGCGTGCAGGGCGTCGAGAATCCGCAGCGAGCCCTCCACCGGAGCCGTCTTCCCATCGGGGAGCTCGGCCCACACGGCCTGCTCGTACGTGACGATCCGCGGCATCTCTTCGGTCACGGCGAGCTTGAAGCGAATGTAGGCGTTGAGGTGCGAGTCGACGACGTGGTGCGCGACCTGACGGACCGTCCACCCGCCGTCCCGGTACGGTGTGTCGAGCTGCGCGTCGCCGAGCCCGGCCACCGCGGCCCGCATGCGGTCCGGATGGGCCGCAATCGCGTCGATCAGCGCCTCCCGCTCGGCGGGGGTGAGCTTGCGGCCGACCGATCGGAACGGCCCCGTCGGGTATCTCGGATCATCCTTCATTACTTCCTCGTCGGTCATGCCGGCCTCGTCGGACGGGGTGGTCTTCGTGGGAAAGACACCGAAAAGAACGCCACGCGGAGTGGAGACAGGGAAGAAGAGTGTCGAAAGAACCCCGCATGGAGAACAAGAGCTCGGCGTCGTACGAGCGCTACTACGACGTCGTCCGCCGCATCCCGGTCGGACGGGTCACGACGTACGGCGCCGTCGCACACGAGGCGGGGCTGCCCGGCCGGGCCCGTCAGGTCGGGTACGCCCTGGCCGCGCTCCCCGATGGCTCCGACGTTCCGTGGCACCGCGTCGTCAACGCTCGGGGCGAGATCAGCGAGCGCTCCGGCGGACGCGCCTTCGCTCGGATCCAACGAACCCTGCTCGAGCACGAAGGCGTGGACTTCGACGCGCACGGCCGAATCGATCTGGAGCGCCACGGCTGGCCCTGAGCCTGGCACGAGTGGACGCCCGACCGGCGGCACGAGCTCGTCATCGGCGACGTCGAACGCCACGTTCTCGAGGACATATCGATCGACATCCGGGAGTGGGCCGGTAGGGAAGGTCACGGACCTTCCTCACCGGGACCGTTGCTCGTCCACGGGACCCACCGTAACCTACTGGTACCAGTACGCGTACAGGCCCGCTCTGCAATGCGGGGGCGGGCTCATCGTACGGACGTACACGAGTGTTCAACCCCCCCAGCAGAGGAGAGGGTCGATGCGATCTACCTTTGTTCTTCTCAGGTCCGCCTTGCGGACCGGGGTGACTGCGGCGGGCGCCTTGGCGTTTCTCGCGTTCGCCCAACCCACGGATGTGGCCGCACAGGCAGGCCAGATCGTGGGGCAGGTCACCAATGCCACGACGGGCGGCCCGCTCGGCGAGGTCCAGGTCTTCCTCGAAGGCCAGAACCTCGGCGCGCTTTCACGAGCGGACGGCCGCTACCTCATCCTCAACGTGCCGGCGGGGTCGTACGACCTGACGGCGCAGCGGATCGGCTTTGCCTCCCTCACGCAGTCCGTGACGGTGACGGCGGGCGGAACCACCACCGCCGACTTCTCGATGGAGACCGAGGCGCTCGGGCTCGACGAGATCGTCGTCACCGGAACCGCCGGTGCCGCGAGCAAGCGTGAAATGGGCAACACCATCGCGCAGATCAACGTGGCCGACGTTCCGGACGAGCCGCTCATTGTGACGGACATGCTCCAGGCGACGGCACCGGGCCTCGACGTCTACGGCGGTGGCGCCGTGGGTCAGTCCAAAGTGATCCGGCTGCGTGGCGCGAACTCGGCGCTCCTCACGAGCCAGCCGCTCATCTTCATCGACGGCGTGCGGATGCGCTCGAACGCGCTTCCGGACGCGAACCCGCCGGATCGCCGTGGAGGTCGTAGCGGCAACGTCTCGGTCAGCCCGCTCGACATGATCAACCCGAACGACATCGAGCGAATCGAGGTCATCAAGGGCGCCGCGGCCACGACGCTGTACGGTACCGAGGCCGCGGGCGGCGTGATCCAGGTCTTCACGAAGCGGGGTCAAGGCGGCGCTCCGGTGTGGACGGCCGAGATCGGCGCCGGCACCGAATGGCTGCGCCGCTACGGCGGCCAGACCGAGGCGGGAGACTACCCCTTCCCGTACGCGGGTATGGCCGAGTTCATCTGCACCGGCATGTTCCAGTGCGGACGGTTCTCGAACACGCCGTACACCCAGAACTACGCGCTTTCCGTCCGCGGCGGGCAGGGCGACGTCAACTACTTCCTCTCGGGCGGTTTCAACGACCAGCAGGGCATCCTGCCGAACGACGCGGGTCAGAACTACTCGCTGCGCGGAAACGTCGGCTTCCAGCCGACCGAGGACCTCAGCATCCAGTGGAACACGGGGTACAACCTGTTCGAGATCCAGACGACGGCTCAGCAGAACAACGCTCAGAGCATCGTGCTGAACGCGTGGCGCCAGGAGCGCAACTACTTCGGGGACGGGAGTCCCGACTCGCTTCGCGTCTTCCTCGATCAGGACATCGCCGAGGATGTCGAGCGCTTCACGACAGGCCTCACGCTCACGTACACCCCCCTCGAGCGGATGTCGAACCGCCTGATCGTCGGGTACGACTGGACGCAGCGCGAGCACCGCAACCTGCGTCCCTTCGCCTGGCCGCAGACGCCGGACGGGCGGCTGCTCAATAACACCTTCCAGAACCGGGTGCTCTCGCTCGACTACGTCGGATCGTACCAGTTCGACGTCCAGGAGGGCATCGCGAGCACCTTCTCCTGGGGGGGTCAGGTCATCGGGGACGACGAACGGTCGGTCGAGGCCTTC
>JANQME010000456.1 GCA_028280205.1 Longimicrobiales bacterium | reverse complement strand
CGCCCCTTTCCGACGGACGAGCCGCTGCGCACGAGCGGGTACAACGCCCCGACCGTGGGCGACGCCGATGGCGACGGCGACCGGGACCTCCTGGTCGGGACGCTGGGCGGAGCGTACAACCCGAACACGACGACGATCGACAACCTGCACTACCTGGAGCAGTCCACCCCGGGAGCGTTCGAGCAGCGCACGTCACGCTTCATCTCGACGCTCGATTGGGGTGCCGAGACCGTCCCGGTACCGGTCGACCTCGACGGCGACGGCGATCTCGATCTCGTGGTCGGGAACAAGATCGAGCAGGACGACACGCAGAACGGGAAGCTCTTTCGGCTGCTGAACATCGGCACGCCCGGACGGCCCGAGCTGCGTGAGGACGGTGAGCTGGACGTGGGGGGCGGGTATCACCTCGTGCCCGCTTTCGGCGACCTCGACGGAGACGGCGTCGAGGACGCGGTCGTCGGCTCGTGGAGCGACGCGCTTCGGCTCTACCGCAATGTGGCGCTCGACGGCAGCGTACAGCTCGAGTTCGTGGATTCCACCTCGCTCGTCCTCACGCGGGGCCGCAACGCGACGCCCACACTCGGCGACCTCGACGGGGACGGAGACCTGGACCTCCTCGTCGGGGAGGCGTCCGGCACCCTGAACCTGTGGGAGAACACCGGCACTCCGACGCGCGCCGTCTTCACGCTGGTCTCCGACGAATTCGCCGATATCGACGTCGGGCGGCGAAGCCGACCGGTCCTGAGGGACCACGACGGCGACGGCGACCTCGACCTCCTCGTCGGCTCCGAGAGCGAGGGGATCCGGCTCTTCCGCAATGCGGGCTCTCCGAACGTGCCCGACTTCGTGGACGAAGGCGTCGTCGACATTCCCACCTTTTCGTTCGCCGCCCCGGCCTTCGTCGACCTCGACGCGGACGGAGACGACGATCTCCTCCTGGGAGGGCAGAGGGGCGGGCTCTGGTACTTCGAGGCCCGCTGAGGCCGGGCTACCGGATCGGGCGCCCCTCCCGGTCGAGCATCACCGGCTCGCCGAGGCCGAGCGCGTCGAGGCGCGTAGCCTGGGTGCGGGCGTCGCCCACCACCAGCCAGATCATCTCATCGGAGTCGAGGTAGCGCTCGGCGAGCGTGCGGACGCGCTCGACGGTCATCTCACGGACCACCCCCTCGCGCTCGAGCACGTAGTCGGCCGGGAAACCGTACGCCGACATGTCGGAGAGGAGACCGAGCTTCGCGCCGCCGGTTTCGAACGCCCGGGCGTTGGCGCGGAGCAGGAAGGCCTTCGTGGCCTCCAGATCCTCCCCGTCGAAGCCCGAGCCGTGCTCGTCCATGATCTCCTTGATCAGGTCGAGCGCCTCGAGGGTGATGTTCGAGCGCACGGACGTCGCCACCTGGAAGGGGCCGACGTACTCGCTGCCCGAGAAGCCGGAGCCGATCCCGTACGTGTATCCGCGCTGCTCGCGGAGCGTCTGGGTCAGGTCCGACGCGAAGCCCCCGCCCCCGAGCCGGAAGTTCATGACGCTCGCCGGCCACCAGTCGGGGTCCGTCTCGGCGAGCGCGAGATACCCCACGCGAACCACGGACTGGCTGGCGTCGGGCACGTCGACGAAGTACAGGCCCGCACGCTCCGGATCCCACGCGGGCGGCGCGGGAAGCTCGGCGCCCTGCCCGGTCCACTCCGCGGCGAACCGGTCGAGCGAGCGCACGACCTCGTCGGCCTCGATCGCTCCGGAGACGTGGAAAGCCGCCCGGTCCGGGGTGAGCGCCCGGGCGTGGAAGGCGCGCAGGTCATCGAGCGCGACTTGGTCGATGGTGGCGAGATCGCCGAGTTCGCCCGCGCCCAGCGGGTGGTCCTCGTAGACGAGGCGCCGGAAGACGTCCGTCGCGACGGCGGCCGGGCTCGCAGCCCGCTGTCGTAGCGCGTTCGCCGCGCGTTGGCGGGAGATCTCGAACTCCTCGGGGTCGAAGCGCGGCTCGAGGAGGATCTCGCCGACGAGCTCCATCGTGGCGGCGTAGCTGCGCGCGAGGGTGCGCCCGGACACCGTGATCGACTCCGGACCGGCCGACACGTTGAGCGAGGCCCCGAGCAGGTCGATCGCCGCCTCGAGCTCCTCCGGCGTGCGGCGTGCGGTTCCCGCCATCATGCTCTCGGCCAGGAGGTTGGCCAGGCCGCGCCGGTCCGGCGACTCGAGCAGCGCACCCCCGTCGACCCTGAGCCGGAACTGCACGAGCGGCACCTCGCGGTCCTCGATTCCGAGCACCGGAATCCCATTCGCGAGCTCCGCACGCCAGACCGCCGGAGCAGAGAGGGTCGGGGACGACCCGTACGGCGGCTCGACCGAGCGGTCGATGGCGGACGGCGTGCGCGCCGCGCCGCGCGAGATCTCGCCCAGCTCCGCCTCCGCGCCGAAAACGATCGGCTCCTCGACCACTTCGGCCGTGCGCGCGCCCTCGAGCGCCAACGCGGCCTGCCCGCGCGGCACGAAGCTGGTCGCCACGTACGGCCGGTCCTTCACGTACTGGTCGTAGACCCGCAGCACGTCGTCCTCCGTGACGGTCAGAAAGCGGCTCAGCTCCTCGTCCGCGTAGCCCGGATCGTCGGCGAAGATCGCGTACTGCGCGAGTTGGAACGCCTTGCCCAGGACGGAGGAGAGCCCGGCATAGAATCCCGTCTCGAAGCCGGCCTTGATCCTCTCGAGCTCCTCGGGAGGCACGCCCTCGGCCTCGAAGCGGCCGAACGCCCGGGTTACGGCGGCCGCCACTGAATCGAGGTCGGTCTCGGGGAAGGCGCGCACCTGAAGGTCGAAGCGACCCGCCAGCTCCATGTTGCGCTGAAACGCCGACACGTCGGGGGCCACCTTCGCCTCCTCGACGAGCACCTCGTAGAACGGCGTCGACTTCCCGTCGGTCAGGACGGCCGCAAGGACGTCGAGCGCGTAGGCGTCCGGATGGTACACGGGCACCGTGGGCCACGCCATCGTGAGCATGGGCAGCCTCGCGTACCGGTCCTCGTGCACGAAGCTCTCGACGCCGTCGAGCACGACGGGCGGCAGCTCGGGCATGTCGGGGAGCGGGCGGGCGGGGATCTCCGCGAAGTACCGCTCGATCCACGCCTTCGTGCGCTCCACGTCGATGTCTCCGGCCACGACGAGGGTCGCGTTGTTCGGCCCGTACCACTTCGTGTGGAAGTCGACCACGTCGGCGAGCTCGGCGCTTTCGAGGTCGGCGAGTGACCCGATCACCTGCCACGAGTACGGGTGGCCGTCCGGATACAGCGCCCGATCGATCACGTAGTTCGTGTGCCCGTAGGGTCGGTTGTCGACGCCCTGGCGCTTCTCGTTCTTCACGACCTGCTTCTCCTTCGCCACCACCGACTCGCTCACCGTGTTGATGAAGAAGCCGAGTTTGTCCGACTCGGCCCAGAGCGCCTTTTCCAGGCCGTCGATGGGGACGACTTCGAAGTAGTTCGTGCGATCATTGCTCGTCGAGCCGTTCGTCGAGCTACCGATCCGGTTCATGAGCCGGTCGAGGCCTCCGGGTCCGAGGTTCTCGGAGTCGAGGAAGAACAGGTGCTCGAAGAGGTGGGCGAAGCCCGTTTTGCCCGGCAGCTCCCGAGCGGAGCCGACGTGGAAGGTCATCGCGACCGCCGCGATCGGGTCGGAGCGGTCGACGTGGAGCACGACCTCGAGGCCGTTCTCGAGCTCGTACCGCTCGTACTCGATCGAGACCCCGGGCGCCCGCTCGGCCCCGTCCGTGCACGCCGCCAGCAGGACGACAGCCGCCGCGCACCCCGTCGTCCACACCCGCCCGGAGCCGTTTCTCGCGCTCCGTGATCCGGCTTCTCCGCTCGTCGTCATCCCGCCTCCCGCACCTCGCGTCTCGCGACCTCGTCCGGCGCGCATCCAGACGAGGTCGCGCTGAATCGACCGGCAAGATGGCGGCCGGGCCTCAGACCTCGCCAGTCGAGACGCGGCGGAACACCTCCACCGCCGCCTCGAGGTTCTCGGGCGGCACCTGGATCCACTCCTCCCACGCTTCGGGAAGCTCGGCCCGCTTCGCCACGAGCGCCTCCTCGACGGAAAGCAGCAGCTCGCGCAGGTCGGGCGCGGCCAGATTCATGCGCGGCCACATCGCCGCCACGACCTCCATCGAGTGTCGGCTCCGGTCGAAGAGCGACTCGAGCTCGTCGTCCGAGAAGAACGGGCCCCGGCCGGCCGCGAGCAGGCAACGGCCCAGCGTGTCGACCACGTCGTCGTCGAGCTTGCGCAGCATGACCTTCTGCGACTGGTACTCGAGCACCCTCCCGAGGAAGAACATGAGCGGGTAGACCGCCGGCCCGAGGTGGTCGAGCACGAGGGGAGGCGCCTCGCGCGGGTAGAGATAGAGGCGGTCGAAGTGCGCGTCCTTGAGCGCCACCTTCTCGGACATCTCCGGAGAGATCCAGTCGTACCCGATCAGATCGGCGAGCACGATCAGGTCGTACGCGTGCTCATCGACGATGCGGGCGATTCGCCGGGGGGTGACGAGGTACAGGCTCCCGGCCGTCGACCGGATGCGAACGGCCGTCCCCGCTCCGGCCAGCACGTCCTCCTCGCCGTGCGGGCTGCGGGCCACGAGCTCGGCGTTGAGCTCCGGCCGTTTGGCGAGACCTTCGCGGAAGATCTCGACCAGCTGCTCCGTGAGGAGCCAGTCGATCATCGTCACCGCTTCGCGCCCACCCCGAAGACCTCGCCCTCCCAGCGCAGGAAGCCGATACGGAACACGCCCGGCTCCGCGTCCGGGACGAGCGCAATCGGTGCCGAGCCCCATCGCCCCACCAGCCGGCCGCCTTCCTCCAGCACCGAGATCGTGACGCGCAGGGGACCGCCGGTCGTCGGATCGTTCGTATCGAAGGCATACGCCCCGACGTACGCGGCCCGTTCTTCCGACGGCGGCGGATCCCACGTGTACGGCTCCGTCTCGATCGTGAGCGCGACCGGCCGATCGACCTCGAGCGTCGTCGCCCAGTTCGCCCCGGGCGTCCACACCTCGCCCCAGTGCACCACGCCGCCGAACAGGTTCTCCCGCCCGCGCGCCACCGGCCGGCTGTAGTCGACCGTCAGCGTCGTCCCGTTGACCCGCTGCGTCATGACCCCGCGTTCGGAGCCGCGAGGCTGGGCGTCCACGGGGGCGGGAGCGGACACGCCCACGGCCGCCAACGACGCGACGGCGGCGAGCACGGCGCACGGCGACGGGCGACCCCACGCCGCGCGCCGATGAATCTCGTCCCTCAAGGCTCACCTCCCTTCGTCTTCGTTCCTGCAAGGTCGGAAGCACGGGGCGTGCCGTCGAGCCCCGCCCGGGTCGGGGCGCCTTGCCCGCGCGCGCGCGCCACCCCTAGTCTGGCGACGATTCGCCGACCCACCCGAGCCGATCCATGATGAACCGACACGCTCCCCTACCGACCCATCCGCTCGCCCATCCGATCCGCGCGCTCGCTCGTCCGATCCGCACGCTCGCCGCGGGTTGCTTCCTGACGGCGGCCGTCGCGGGAGCCGTCCCCGTCGCCGCCCAGGATCTCCCGTCCGTCTTCCTCGAGGAGCTGACATGGACCGAGGTCCGGGACGCGATCGACGGTGGCACGACCACGATCATCATCCCCACGGCCGGCACCGAGCAGAACGGTCCGCACATGGTGCTCGGCAAGCACAAGTTCATCATCAACCACGCCTCGGCCATGATCGCGCGCGAGCTCGGCAACGCGCTCGTGGCACCGGTGGTGACGTACGTGCCGGAAGGGGACGTGAACAACCCGACCCGCGGCCACATGTCGAAGGCCGGGACGATCACCTTCCCCGAGGAGCACTACATGAAGCTCCTCGAGTACGCGGCCCGGAGCCTCGCCGTCCACGGCTTTACGGACATCGTGATGATCGGGGACAGCGGCGGGAATCAACGCGGGATGGAGCAGGTCGCCGGAATGCTGAATGAGGAGTGGGAGGGCGGGGACGCTCGCGTGCACTTCGTGGGCGACTACTACTCGAACAACGGCTTCCGCGAGTGGCTCGTATCGCAGGGTGAGACGCCCGAGACGATCGGAGGCCACGCCGGCATCTCCGACACCTCTCAGCTCCTGGCCGTGGATCCCCGGCACATCCGCACGGACAAGCTGGCCCCCGGCGGCGGCTTCGAGGACAGTGGCGTCTCCGGCGATCCCACGCGGGCTTCGGTCGAGCGCGGGGTGCGCGGGATCCGCTTCAAGGTCGACGCGGCACTGAGCCAGATCCGCGAGCTCATGGCGGCGCGCCGACCCTGACGCCGTCTTCGACGCCGGACCGGTCGGCCCCCGACTACTCCGAGTTCAGTGCCTCCGCGGGGTCCCGACCGAGCGCACGCAGGGCGGGAAGGGCGGCGGCGAGCACGGCCACCGCGACCATGCCCCCGGCCACGGATACGTAGGTGAGCGGGTCCGTCGAGCCGACCTCGTAGAGGAAGCCCTCGAGCACCCGCGCTCCGAACGCCGCGGCAATCCCCCCGACGACGAGTCCCGCGAGCGCCAAGCGCACGCCGTCCCCGATGACCGAGCGCGCCACCGTGCCGCCCGTCGCGCCGATCGCCCGCCGGATCGCGATCTCCTGCGCGCGCTGCCCGACCGCGAAGGAGAGGACGCCGTACACACCGACGCACGCCAGCGCCGTCGCGACCGCGCTGAAGAGCGACATGAGGAACGCCGCGAAGCGGGGCGTGGCGGTCCGTGCCATCCACCCCTCGCGCAGGGAGGCGAGCTGGAAGGCGGGCAGGTCCGGATCGAGCTCGGCCAGCGTCGTGCGCATCGTGGGCAGCAGCGTGGTGGGGTCGGCCAGCGCCCCGTCGGCGCGCACCGCCACCTCGAGACCGTTCGACGCCATCTGGCGCAGGAGGAAGAAGACGTCGGGGCTGTTCGCGTCCGCCATGAGCGACGTGGTCACGTCGCGGAAGCGCACGTCCGCGACCACGCCCACGATCTCGACCGGGAGGCGCCCGTCCGGCCCGAGCGTCATCGTGCGTCCCACGGCGCTCTCCCCGGGATACACCCGACGGGCCATCGTCTCGGTGATGATGGCGACGGTGGGCTCGCCGGCCGGATCGTCGGCGTTGAAGCCGCGGCCCTCCACGACGTCGATGCCGAGCGTCTCGAAGTAGCCGGGCGTGATCCGGTGCCGGTGGACCCGGATCCGGTCCTCCGCCCCCTCGCCCGCGCGGTACATGTAGATCCCGGACGAGCCGCCGCGAAACGGGAGGTCGGTCGCGATCGCGACACTCGCGGCGCCCGGCAGGGCGCTCAGTCGACGCTCCAGCTCTCGGACCGCCTCGCGGATCGTCTCGCCGTCTCCGTAGCGGGCGCCGGGCAACTGCGTGCGCATCGCCACCACACGGTCGAGGTCCGCGCCGGGATCGACGGCGAGCTGCGCCCGAAAGCTCCTCGTCAGCAGCCCGGCGCCGACCAGTAGCACGAGCGCGAGACCCACCTGAGCCACCACGAAGGCGTGCTGGGTACGGAGCTTCCCGGGACTTCCGCCGGCCGACGCACCCTTCCCTTCACGCAGCCGCGTGGCGATGTCGATCCGCGCGCTCGAGAACGCGGGGACCAGACCGGTGACCACGCCCACCACCGAGAGCACGACGAGCGAGAAGACGAAGGCGGACGTACTGAACGCCGGCTCGACGTAGCCCGGTAGGACGCCGCTCGGGATCATCGGGCCGAGCACCTCCAGCGCGGCCGTCGCCACGCCGATCCCGGCCACACCACCGAGGACGGCGACGACGACGCTCTCCGCGAGGAGCTGACCCGCGATGCGACGCCCCTCGGCGCCCAGCGCGCGGCGCAGCACGAGCTCGCGCGTGCGGCCGTGCGAGCGCACGAGGAGGAGGTTGGCCACGTTCGCCGCGGCGATGAGGAGGAGGAGCAGCCCCGCGCCCATGAGGATCCAGAGGAGTCGACCCGTGCCACCCAGGTACCCCTCTCGGAACGACTGCACCTGTGCGAAGCGATCTTCGTGCGCCCGGGGGAAGTCGGTCTGCAGCTCGGTCGCGATCACGTCGAGCTCCCTCTGGGCTCCCTCCACGTCGGCCCCCGAGGCGAGACGTCCGATCACGGTGAGAAAGCGTGAGCCGCGGGAGTCGAAGATGTCCGGGTTGGATATCAGCGACTCGGGCACCCAGACGTCCGTGTCGAGGTTCGTGCCTCGGAAGCCGGCCGGCATGACGCCGATCACGGTGAGCGGACGCTCGTCGACGAGCATCGTCGAACCGATCGCGTCGGGCGCGAGCCCGAAGCGCCGCTCCCAGAGCGCATGGGAGATGACGACCACCGGGGCCGCGCCGGGAGCGCCGTGCTCCTGACTCTGGAAGGTTCGCCCCCGCGTCGCCCCGACGCCGAGCACCTCGAAGTAGTCCTCGGTGACGAGCTCGCCCTGGACACGCTCCGCGCTCCCTTCTCCGCTGAGCGCGAACGACGGACCCGCCACCGCCGCCATCCGCGGCAGCGCCTCGGAGCGCTCGCGCCAGTCGCGGAACTCGGGGAACGAAGCGCCCCGGATCGAGACCTCACCGTCCACGAGATGGTATCCGTTCACGAAGACCAGCCGCTCGTGGTCGGCGAAGGGGAGCGCACTGAGCAGCGCGGCATCCACCACCGAGAAGATCGCCGCGTTGCCACCGAGCGCGAGCGCCAGCGTCGTGACCGCAACGGCCGCGAAGCCCGGGCTCCGCCGGATCCCGCGCAGCGCGTATCTCACGTCCTGTCGAATCGCCGAAAGCCCCATCGTCCACCCCTCCCTCGTTCGCTGTCTGTCTGCCTCGCGGCGCAAATCCGCCTCGATACGCTCGGCGTCTCCGAATCGCTCCCGCGCCACGCGTCGAGCCTCGTCCTCTCCCATCCCTTCGGCCCGGAGCTCCGCCGCCCGCTCCTCCAGGTAGTGCTCGATCTCATCGCGGATGTCCTCATCGGGGTCCGTTCGGACCTGACCGGGTCGGAACACCCGGGGCGGGCGTCGCCGGGACACGGATCGCCCCCTCAGCCCCGCGGGCCGAGGATCGCGCTCACCGCACCGGAGAACTCCGCCCAGCGGGCCGTCTCCTGCGCGAGGTGGGCCGAGCCCTCCGCGGTCAGCCGGTAGAACTTCGCGCGCCGCCCCGTCTCCGTTCGGCCCCACTCCGCCTCGAGGAGCCCCTTGCGCTGGAGTCGGTGCAGCGCCGGGTAGAGCGCACCCTCCTCGACCGAGAGCACACCCGCGGAGTGGTCGCGGATCGCCCGGCCGATCGCGTACCCGTGGAGCGCGTCGGCCTGGAGCGTGCGGAGGATGAGGATGTCCAGAGTACCGGTGAACAGATCGCTGCCACTCATCGTCGCCTCGTGGTTCGGCCGCGCCCTCGGCCCCGCTCCCGGGCGGGTGCCGCCGAGCCACCCCTCGTCGAGCGATGCCTCGTCCTCTTAGGTATACCG
>JANQME010000433.1 GCA_028280205.1 Longimicrobiales bacterium | reverse complement strand
CCCGTCTCGCCTCGCGCACGACCTCGACGCCGATTCCGTCTCCGGGGATGAGCGCAATACGGGGCATGGCGTGTCCGGAGAGGTCGCGAGGACGCGGGCCAGATTAAGGACGTGCCCAGGCCGACGCCAGAAGATTCAACGCGCGTCGGGTGACGCCACGACGATCACGCCGTGACCCGGCTCCCGGTTGCCCAGCAGCCGGTAGGGATACCGCCCCGGAGGAGCTTCCGAAAAGGTGAGCACGAAGCGCGCGTCCTCCTCGATGAGCGGAGGCGAGGCGTCCTGACCGGTGGTCCGCAGGAAGTCACCTTGTGGTGCCGAGATCGAGTCCAGCTCGAAGTGCACTTCGTGGACGAAGCCGTCGCCCGAGACGAACTGCACCAGATCGCCGGGACGCACCTCGACCGAGTCCGGACCGGCCTCCTCGCCCACGCCCGTCCGCAGCTCGACGGTGTGCACACGGTCCTTCTCCGTGAGCCCCAGCTCGGCCTGCAGACGCTCGTCGGGCACGAGCGCAGGGTCGACGGGCTCGCACCCCGCGGCGGCCGCGGCCGTGATCAGGAGCACAGCCGAGCCGAGCGGGCGAATCAGACGGACGCCGCGCTCCCGCACGCGATGCAGTACTTCCAGCCCGGCTCGATCTCGGTACCGCACTCGGTGCACGGAAGAAAGCGGAGGTCCGAGCCACAGAAGGGGCAGTAGTTCACGATGGGCCGCTCCGGCACGTCCGCCCCGCACGAGGGGCACGACTCGACACGGGGCCGCCCCACCCGCGCCTCCACCACCCGCGGCTCCGTCGCGGCCTCCTCGGTGGCCGTTTCGACGAACTCGGGCGCGAGGGGTTGCCGGGGCTGGGCGGTACGCTTCGCTCCGTTCCCGACACCGGCACCTTCTTCGACGGCCGGATCGGCGAAGATCTCGGCGCCCGGAGGCAGGATACCGGGGAGAACCGCACCCTCGCCCGGTGCGAGCTCCGCCATGGTCACGGGATCCTCGGCCTCGAGCTCCCGAACCAGATTCGGGAGCTCCTCCAGTGCGGGAGCGGAGAGGTCGAGGTACGCCTGATTCAGACGCACGTCCACGGCGGCGAACTCTCGATAGAGGCTCGTGTTCGGATTCGTCGCCTCCAGCTCGGCGCGCAGGTCCCGCAGCGCAGGCTCGGAATCGAGGATCAGGTACCCACCCTCGCCGGCCAACAGGCGGATGAGCGCGTCCTCGTAGTCCCCGTTCATCTCGACGCCGATGCGGTCGCGATGAGATCCGTACGGGACGAGGTTCTGATAGATCTCGGCGACCGTGAACGGTTCGGTCAGGTACTCGGGCCGCTGTGTCTGGATCTCCTCGATCAGCGCGCGGTGGAAGCGCTCGAGCAGCCGGTCCGACATCCGCGGCTACTCCTCCACTTCCAGCCGGACGAGTCCCGCCTCCACTGCGGCCCGCAGGAACGAGCGTGGATCGCCGAACGGGATCTCCACGCCTTCCTGCTCGTGCCAGCGCTCGGCGACACGGCGCATGAACTGCTGCAGCGTCTCGTGCGTGAAGCCGGCGTGGTCGCGCATCTGCCGCACGATCTCCCCCCAGTCGCCGCGCAGCAGATGCCCGTCCGAGAGCCGGACGACGCGGATCGGACCCGATTCGCCCGACGCGTCGAAAAGCTCGAGCTGGCTCGGGTCGAAGTAGCCTTCCGGATGGCCGGCACCCATGCGGGCCTCGACCTCGGCGAGGAGTCGATCGACCGGATCGTTCAGGTCCTCGAGCTCTCGAAGGCGCCGTTCCCAGGGAGCCAGGCGCGGATCGCCGGCCTCGAGGTGCCACAGAGTCCGTTTGAGCTCCATGAGGCGCCAGACCGCGAGCGGGTCCCAGTGCTCCTGCGGCGGCACGCGCTCGAACTCGCGCAACGAGCCCTCCCAGTCGCCCCGGTCGTACAGGAGATGCCCCAGGTAGACGCGCGCCTCGTGCAGGTCGGCGTCGACGCGGAGTGCCCGCCTGATCTGCCGCCCTGCGCCGATCTCGTCGCCGAGCCGGTGAAGCGCGTACCCGAGCGCGGCGGCCGCCTCCGCACTGTCGGGCCGACTCGCGGCGGCCTGCGCGAAGATGTCCCGGCACTCCGAGTACATTGCCGCCCGGTAGAGCGCTCGACCCATGGTCAGCATGAGCTCGACGTCGTCGTCGAAGCCCATCGAGGCGACAGTAGTGAAGAGACGCAACGCCTCGGTGCGCTCACCGAAGCGGAGGAGGGCCTCGCCGAGGCCGACCAGCGCGTCCTCGTGGCCGGGGTCGAGGACGGTGGCGCGCTCGAAGGCGCGTCGAGCCCACGCATACTCTTCGCGGGCCAGACGTGCGTACCCGAGACCGACGTAGAGATCGACGGCGTTCGGATAGAGAGAGAGGCCCTCCTTCAACATCTCGAGGGCCCCGTCGTAGTCACCTTCGTTGTAGAGCCTGTGCGCCTGCTCGTCGTATTCCTCCGAACTGAGGAACCGTTCGGGCATAGGGGAGATCTCTACGAGAGTCGAGGATCGCCGGACCGTCCGACGCATCGGACGGTGCCCAGCAAGGGCTCACGATCACAACGTAATGCGGGCCCGAAGGGGGAACCAGAGCGAATCGGGACGGCAGGGCGGGGATAGGGGCGTAACCCCGGGGGCCCGCGCGGCGACGCCGCCCTCAGCCCCGTGCGTACGCGATGCCGCACTCCCGACAGACCCAGTCCTTACCTGCGCGGACGAGTCGGGTGCCGGGCCGGCGTGGACAGTAAGGGTCCTCTCCGGCCTCGAGCACCTCCCTGACCTTCTTGCGCTCGGTCCGGGTCGCCTTGGGAATCGTCACGCGGTAGCGCAGCGACGAGACGTTGCACTCGAAGATCGCCGTGGCGGTTCCGTCGTCGGTGGCGCGGATGCCGAGAAGCATCAGGAAGCCCCCGTTCGGCGACGGCATCTGCTGTCCGGCGTAGTACTGCTTGAGGAGCTGCTTCTCGTTCTCCAGTTGAAGCTCGTCGCCCAAGGCACCGCCCCCGTGATCGGCCCGAGAACGCTGCGCGGAGAGGCCGCTCCGCGCCGAAATCCCCCTGGGATTCCGGAAAAAAAGTGGGCGGAAGTATACTCCAATCGCGTGAGCGGTCAACTATGTCGCCGAACCGACAAGAAAACGGGGGCCGAAGCGCCTTCGCGCCCCGCCCCCCGGTGTGCCTCGAAGAAGGGCGCCCGATCAGGCGACCGGCACATCCTCCATCGTCTTGGCCGTGCTCTCCGCGCCGTGCGCGATGGCCGGCTTGCAGAAACGGATCCCGATCGTGTGCAGCTGCTGCAGGTCGGCATCCGTGAGATCGGGGTAGCGCTCCCCGATGTAGTCGATCGTCTCGTCCATCCAGTGACGCTGATCTTCCTCGGCGGCCTGGAGGACACCGCAGCGGTGCACGTGACTGAACAGCTCGTCACGCGCGCGGTCCATGAGCTTCTCGTGAGACAAGTCGCCTCCTCTGGGGGGTGATTCGCCGGGCGCGATTTCGGAGCGGCCCGTCTTGATTTAGCCTTCAGCCCTGAAACGTAACGATGAACGTACGTCAGAGAAACAGGAGGATTCGTGTCCACGAACGGGGCTCCGGGTGCGGTGGAGCTCGAGGTCTTCCGCCACCTGTTCACCGCTCTGGCCGAAGAGATGGGGGCCGCGCTGAAGCGGGCTTCGTTCTCCCCGAACATCAAGGAACGGCGGGACTACTCGTGTGCGCTCTTCAATCCCGAAGGGAAGGCGGTCGCGCTCGGAGACCATATGCCCGTGCACCTCGGCGCGATGCCGATGAGCGTCGAGGCCGCGCTGGCCGAGCTTGGTGCGCTGGAGCCCGGCGACGTTGCGTGCCTGAACGATCCGTTCCGCGGTGGAACGCACCTGCCCGACATCACCCTGATCTGCGCCGTGCACGACGGGGACGGCACCCTGCTCGGGTACGTGGCGTCGAGGGCCCACCACTCGGACGTCGGCGGATCGACGCCGGGCTCGATGCCCCTTGCCCGGGAGATATTCGA
>JANQME010000375.1 GCA_028280205.1 Longimicrobiales bacterium | reverse complement strand
TATCCCCGGCAGGGGGTCGAGACCGGCGTCGACCCGGCTCTCCGCCACCCACGCCGGACTGATCGCGTTCACCCGGTAGCGCCCCTCGACGTCGAGGGCGGCTGCACGAACGAACGACTCGACCGCACCGCCGGCCATCGCCACCGCGGGTGTGCCGGGCGTGGGGCGCTGCGAGAGCGTGCCGGTGGTGAGGGTGAACGAGCCACCCTCCTTCACCGTTCCGAGGCCGAAGCGCACGAGGTTGATCTGTCCCATCGTCTTGTTCGCGAAGCTCTTCATGAAGGCCTCGTCGTCGAGCTCTTCCAGCGGCCCGAACACCGCGATCCCGGCGGCACTCACGACCGCATCGAGCGCACCGCACTCCTCGTACGCGTCGCGGATCGACGCCGGGTCGTCGAAGTCGATCGGAACGTCACCCTCCCCGAGCCCCGCCCGCAGCACCTCGTGGCCCCGTTCCTCGAGCGCCGCCGCGACCGCCCCACCGATCAGCCCGGTCCCTCCGACCACTAGTGCTCTCATGCCCCTGCTCCGCTGTTATCGTGTCCCGACCGCGAGCTACCCCGGATCCCCCGAAAACGCGCCGTCATGCCGCGACCCGCGCACCACCGCCCCGACGGCCGCTTCCGAGCGCCGTGGCCGGAAGCCGAGGGCGACGACGCGATCCGCGGACGGATCGGCGAGGTGGCGCGCGAGTGGATCCGCACTCCTCTCCCGCCGGATCCCGAACCCGGGCAGCTTCCCCGGGCCGAGCCCAGGGTCGCGCGCCCGCGGCTGCCCGAGGATGCAACGGAGCTCCGGGTCACGTGGGCCGGACACGCGACGTTCCTCGTCCAGCTCCCGGGCCTGAACCTCCTCACCGACCCGGTCTGGTCGAAGCGGGCGTCCCCGTTCTCCTTCCTCGGCACCCCGCGCTTCGTGCCGGCGCTGCCGTCGATCGAAGACCTCCCGCCCATCGATGCGATTCTCCTGTCTCACGACCACTACGACCACCTCGATGCGCGCACCGTGCGCGCCCTGCTCCGCCGGTTCGACGACGAGCCGACGTGGTATACGCCGCTCGGGTATCGGGGCTGGTTCCGGCGTCGCGGCGGGAAACGTGTGGTCGAAGCCGACTGGTGGGAGGAGCTGGAGCTGCCGGGCAGCGCATACCGACTCACCGCTGCGCCGGCACGGCACTGGTGTCGGCGCACTCCCTGGGACACGAACACCCGACTCTGGTGCTCGTGGGTCGTCGGCGAGAACGGCTCCTCGACACGCACGGGTCCGAGGGTGTACTTCGCGGGCGACTCGGCGTACGGCTCCATCTTCGCGGAGATCGGCGCACGGCTCGGGCCCTTCGACCTCTCGATGATCCCGATCGGCGCCTACGAGCCACGCTGGTTCATGAAGGCGTCGCACGTGAATCCCGAGGAGGCCGTGCGCGTCTGGCAGGACCTCGGGAGCTACGGCGCCTTCGTCCCCATGCACTGGGGCACCTTCCGGCTCACGTTCGAGGATCCGCTCGAGCCACCGGAACGACTGCGCGCCGCCTGGGCGGGGGCGGCCGCGCCGAAGGAAGCGCTGAGGATCCTCCGGCACGGCGAGACGCTGACGCTCGACGTGTGAGACTTCCTCCGGTCGGCCTAGGCGGTCGATCCTCCGCGGTCTTTCGCGCCGCCCCGTTCAGCTCCCGCCGCGTCCGCGCACCACGCTCGCGCGGTAGTCGAGCGGGGGATCGCGGTCGCCGAGCAGCGGCTCGTAGATGAAGTCGTCCCCGCGTCGCTTGACGAACTCGTCACGCACCGCCTCGAGCAGCGCGGGCCGGGTGATCAGATCGAACGCGGTGAAGGCGAGTACCTTGGCCGCGTTGATCATCCCCTTGTTGCCGATGTCGGTCCCGCCCGCCGCGACCGCCTGCCACGAGTGCGCCGACGTGCCCGGCACCCAGGTCGCGGTCCGCAGCCCGGCGGTGGGCACGACCCAGCTCACGTCGCCGACGTCGGTCGAGCCGCCGGAGCCGACCTCGCGCACCTCGAAGGGCTGGATCTCCTGCGCGCTCGAGATCGACGGCACCCGGGCGAAGAAGCTCGATTGGATCATCTCGGCGAAGCGCACCTCCTCTTCGGTGTAGGGCACGCCACCCACGCGCTCGAGGTTCTCGTGCATGACGCGTCCGAGCGACTCGTTCACGAGCAGGTTGTAGATGCCGTGGATGACCTCGTACTCCATCGTCGTCTCGGTCCCCATCGCCGCGCCCTCCGCCGCCTTCACGACCCACTCGAACATCCGGCGCGACTCCAGAGGCTCGGGGTGGCGCACGTAGATGTAGGACTCGGCGAAGTCGGGGATCACGTTCGGGGCCGATCCGCCGGAGGTGATCACGTAGTGGATCCGGCTCGCGGGCGTGACGTGTTCCCGCATCATGTTGACCATGGTGTGGAACGCCTCGACGGCGTCGAGCGCCGAACGGCCGCGCCACGGCGCGCCGGCCGCGTGCGCCGACTGCCCGTGGAAGCGGAACATGCCCGACTTGTTCGCGAGCGAGGAGGACGCGCTCGCGCTGTTCTCCGCGCTCGCGTGCCAGTGCAGCATCGCGCCCACGTCGTCCATGAGGCCCGCACGGACCATGTAGACCTTCCCGGCGCCACCCTCTTCGGCAGGGGTCCCGTACAGGCGGACCGTGCCCGGCGTGCCGGTGCGCTCCAGCCAGTCCTTCACGGCCAGCGCCGCCGCGACGGAGCCGGTGCCGAAGAGGTGATGGCCGCACGCGTGTCCGGCGATCTTGCCCGGGATCGGGTCACGCTCCGGCGAGCGGCTCTGGTTGATGCCGGGCAGCGCGTCGTACTCGCCCATGATCCCGATCACCGGACCCCCACCGCCCCACGACGCCACGAACGCCGTCGGCATGCCCGCCACGCCGGCCGCGATCTCGAAGCCGGCCGCGCGGGGCTTCGCCTGCAGGAGCTCCGACGACTCCGTCTCCATGTACCCGACCTCGGCAAGATCCCAGATCGTCTGGGCCGTCTCGGAGAAGTCGTCCGCGCGGGCGTCGATGAACGCCGCCATCTCGTCCTTCGCGCTCTGGGCGGTGAGCGAAGGCGCGGCGAGGACGGCGAGCGAGACTGTCGCGAAGACCGGCCGAAGGGTCGGAGCGAAGCGGTTCACGTCGAGGCTCCCGGGTGTTCGTGAAGCGGTCCGGCGGCGCCACTCCCGGTCGCCCGTCCGGGGACCTCCGGATGCGAGGGAGGCCGGACCCGCAGGGTAGAGAGGCATCCGCGGCGCGACAAGTCACCGGCGGCGGCGGTGCGGGCGCGCGGCGAGTGTGCGCTCGCTCCCGTCAGGCGACGAGTGTCGTCGCCGTTCGTCCCATCACCGCTCGCGGCCCCCGCACCATCAGCCGCCCCGCGAGCCCGGGCTCACCGACGGCCTCGATCATCTCGGCGATCATCGCGGGTGCGTGGGGTCGGAAGTCGCCATGGTGGTCCGTGCACACCATGTCGACCAGGCCCTCCGCTAGGAGACAGCGCGAGACGCGTGTCGCGCGCTCGCGGTAGAGATCGGCCAGGCTGCCTCCGTTGACCTGGATCCAGGCACCCCACTCTCGCCAGCGCGCCACGGACTCGACCGGATCGGCGCCCGAGTAGTCGTAGCGCTCCGGATGGGCGACCACGATGCGTCGCCCCTCGGCCCGCACCCGTCGGATCACCGACTCGGCGTCGAACCCCGGCTCGAATCCGAACTCGACGAGGAGAGCGTCACCGCCCGCGATCCCGACGTCCTGGCTCGCGACGACCGGCTCGATCTCCTCCGCCGTGCGGGCCAGGATTTCCTGTCCGAGCCGGAGCTCGGGGGCCGACTCGTGGGATGCGGCCGCATCGACGACCTGCTCGAATGCGGTGCGATGCCGCTCCAGCTCGGCACGGATCCCATCGCGGTCGAGCTCGGGAAGCAGAAGGTGTGGGCTGAAGACCAGCGCCGTCACTCCGTCCTGCCGGAACGCGCTCAGGTACCCGAGCGTCTCGTCCATCGACGTGCAGCCGTCGTCGACACCCGGGAGGAGGTGATTGTGGAGGTCGCAGTACATGGAGCGGGAGATCCTGTAGCGGAGAACAGGCCTGTGTCTGCAACATCGAACCTCGAGGTCGCGTCGGCGAGACCTTCGCGTAACGAGGTGCGAACGGACGACTACTGCGCGACGGGCGTCGGAAGCAGAGCCGACAAGAACGCCGTCGCCCGACCGGTGCTCCCCAGGAGTGCGAGCGGGGAGTGGCCGCCCCCCTCGTAGATGTACGCCTCGAAGGCGGGAGCCGTCCGGCCGAGCTCCTCCATCGCCCGAACGAGCGATTCAGCCTGGCTGACGGAGACGACGTCGTCCGCCGTGCCATGGTGCAACTGGACGTCCGGAAGGTCGGACGCGAAGAGAACCGCCGAGCGCCGAACGAGCTCCAGTCGCACCTCGGCGACCGTCTTCTCTTCCCGACGGAGCGGCTGCAGGTACTCCTGGTCCAGGTAGTCGAGCCCGGCCAACTCTTCGACCTGGCCCCGCAGGGCATCCGCGACCAGCCCCCGGACGAAGCCGTCGAAGAAGTCCGTCGGGCCGAAGAACGAGACGATCCGGTCGATGCGCGGATCCCGGATCCCCATGAGCAGCCCGACGCCCGCACCGCGGCTGAACCCGAGCACGCCGATCCGGTCGGCGTCCGCAGCCGGCTCGATGGAGAGTGCCACGTCGACGAGCGCGAGCGCGTCGTCGACATCCCGGTCCCACGGGCTCGGCGTACCCTGGGCGGTGAACACGTCGTCGCCCCAGGCCAGCGGCTCGGAGCGGAACGCGGGTACGACCCACACGAACCGGTCGGCGTCCGAGGTGAGGGGGAGGAGCCCGAGCACGTCCTCCAGCTCGATGCCCGCGTCGCCCGGGTGAGCGTAGAGCACCACGGGCGCGGGCCCGACCAGACCGGACGACGTCACGACGGCGCCGACGTGGAGGAAGCCGTCCACCTCGTGCGTCACGATCCGGATGCGCAGCGACAAACTCCCGGCGGTCACGGTCGAATCCTCGACGACCGTGACGTTCACCGCTCCCGGCGAGCGCGTCGCCCACTCCGCCTCCACGGCCCCGATCTCGGCCTCGGTCGGCTCCGCGAAAAGCACGTCCAGATCCACGCCGGCGACTACGACCTCTTCGGGCGCCGCAAGGTCGTCGGAGCACGCGCCCGCCGTGAGAAGCGAGCACAAGAGGCCGAACGCGACGGGAGGGCGGCGCTGGATCATGCCCGGTCTACCACATGTCGGCTTGCCGGGATCCCGACGGCGAATCACGATGCGCCTCCCCCGGGGCACCCATCGTCGACGCGAGCGCCCCCGACCGATCATCGGAGGTACGGCATGTCACTCCTGCTCCCCAACCGACGCACCTTCTTCGGAGGCGCAGCCGCCGGGCTGCTCGGCGCCTTCTTCCCCGGACGGTCGGCCGCGCTCGACCCTTCGGGCCATCACGGGCCGGCGCCCGATCCCGCCGGCCAGGTCTCTCCCGAGGCCCGTCTTCGCGAGCTCGGCATCGAGCTGCCCTCGCCCCGCGCTCCCGTCGCGACGTACGTCCCTGCGGTTGCGGTGGGCACGACGCTGTACGTGGCGGGCCATACGCCCCGCATGCCGGACGGGTCCGCAGGTGTGATCGGGCGGGTGGGTGCGGACCTGACGATCGAAGAGGGGCGCGATGCGGCCCGCATGGTCGGGCTCCTCGTGCTCGCCACGATTCGCGCGCACGTCGGCAGCCTCGACCGCGTCGCCCGCCTCGTACGCACGTTCGGGATGGTCAACGCCACCGCTGACTTCACGCAGCAGCCGCAGGTGGTCAACGGTTTCAGCGACTTCATCGTGGATGTCTTCGGGGAGCGCGCCGGCAAGGGCGCACGCGCGGCCGTCGGCATGGGATCGCTCCCGGGCGGGATGGCCGTCGAGATCGAGACGACGTGGGAGCTGCGCGCCTGACGTCGGAGCCGCGTGCCGGGCGCGCGAACCGTTCCTTACACTACGCTACACTACGCTCTTTCGATCGCCTCTCGCACCTGCCGCTGCAGTCGGGCCAGGATCGCGGCCATCCCGCGCATGCGCAGCGGAGACACGACCTCCTCGAGCCCCATGGGCCCGTAGAAGTCGGGGGGCACGCCGAGCACGTCGTCCGCCTTCTCCCCCTCGAGACCGGAGTAGAGGATTCCGGCGAAGCCGCGGACGGTAGGGCTCTCGGGCGGCGCGTCGAAGAAGAGGTGGACGACACCGTCGTCGTCGACCTCGGAGGCGAGGAAAAAAGGTGTCTGGCACTCGTGGACCTGCTCGAGCGACGATCGGTCTTCGGTGTAGCGCTCGGGGAGCGGAGGAACGCGCTGCGCATACTGGAGCAGCGCCTGGACGCGTAGGTCCTTCGGCGCCCGCTGGAAGCGGCGGACGACCTTGTCGAGTTCGGTGGGGACGCTCATGCCGGAAGCTACCGGAGCCCCCGGGTCGGGTTCCAGGGACGCGGTAGAACCCCCCCCGCACGGCCGGTGTAGCCCCACGCTCACTCGCTCACGAGCCCGCGCCCGGCACGAGGAGATCGCCATGTCCGTCCCGAACGATCCGTCGCCCGACTTCCAGAAGTACGCACACCCGGAGAAGCTCGTCTCGACCGAGTGGCTCGCCGAGCACCTCGACGACCCGAACCTCGTCGTGGTGGAGTCCGACGAGGACGTCCTGCTCTACGACACGGGGCACATCCCGGGAGCGGTGAAGGTCGACTGGCACATGGACCTCAACGACGCCCTGACTCGCGACTACCTGGACGGGGAGGCGTTCGCCGAGCTCATGGCGGCCAAGGGGATCGGCCGCGACACCACCGTCGTCTTCTACGGGGACAACTTCAACTGGTGGGCCGCGTACGCGCTCTGGGTCTTCTCGCTCTTCGGGCACCCGGACGTGCGCCTGCTCGACGGCGGCCGGAAGAAGTGGATCGACGAGGGACGTCCGCAGACGACGGATGTACCGGAGCGGCCCCGGACCGACTACCCGATCGTGAATCGGGAGGACTCGGCCATCCGAGCCTACCGCGAGGACGTCATGGAGCACCTGTCCGCGTCGGGTCCGCTGGTCGACGTCCGTTCACCGGAAGAGTACAGCGGCGAGAAGCTGCACATGCCGGACTACCCGCAGGAGGGTGCGCTGCGCGGCGGGCACATTCCGGGTGCGGCGAACGTGCCATGGAAGCGGGCCGCGAACGAAGACGCGACGTTCCGGTCGGTCGACGAGTTGAAGGCTATCTATCAGGACGAGCAGGGGCTCGGGCCGGACGACGACGTCATCGCCTACTGCCGGATCGGCGAGCGCTCGAGCCACACCTGGTTCGTGCTGCACCACCTGCTCGGCTTCCCGACCGTGCGCAACTACGACGGATCGTGGACGGAGTGGGGCAACCTCGTGAGAGCACCGATCGAGCGCTGAGCGAGCCGTCCGGCTCGCGCGATCGTCCGGCGCGGCGGGTTCAGAACACCGCAGCGAGGTTCAGGCGGTAGCGAGGTCGGAAGCGGCTTCGGCGGACCCGAGGGCCGCGTCAGACGCGCCGCTCGCGGAGCAGCCACACGGTGTCCACCGCGAACGAGTACGTCAGCGCGGCGAGCCCGAGCGCGCACACCGCCGTCGCCAAAGGGGCCGGGATGATCGGGCCGAGCGCCACGAGCAGCACGACGCCCTGCACCACGCACACGACCTTGCGACGGAGGCGCTCCGGGAGCTCGCCGCGCAGGGCGGGCACGATCCAGCCCGCTGCGACGAACGCGTAGCGCATCCCCCCGATCAGGAGCACCCACGCCCCCGCGTGCCCGGCCGACCAGACCAGAACGGAGAGAGCCAGGATCAGGGCGGCGTCCACCTCCATGTCGAAGCGGGCCCCGAAGGCGCTGGTCGTCCCGGTGCTACGCGCGACCCGGCCGTCGAGGCCGTCGAGCGACATGGCGGCCGTCCCCAGCACGATCACCCACCAGGCGGCCGCACCCCCGAGGCCGACCGGCTGCAGGGCGAGGGCCATCACCGGGAGGGCGAGCACGGAGCGGAGGAGGGTGACACGGTTCGCGGGTCCGATCCCCGGACCCGGCGCCGCCTCGGACAAGCCCCGAACGACGGCACCGAGCAGCGTGCCGAAGAGCAGGAGGACGACGACCGGGTAGCTGGCTGGCCGCCCGATCAGCCACCACGTTGGTCCGGCCGCCACCGCGAGCGGCAGCAGCGCCGCGGCACCGTCCCTCGCCACGGCCCGACCGACCGGTGAACCGATGCGTGCACCGGCGGAGCGTCCGGGGGTAGCGATCGAGGGCATGGGAGGCGAGGACGGGGTGCGAGCCGGACGACGACGGAGGAGCAGGGAGTGCAGGGCGAAGACGCACGACACTTCCGGGTACGCGTACCCGGCTCGGGCGAGATCGTGACCGCTCCACTCCCAGCGGTGCAGGACGGCGAGGTGCGCGTGCGGACCCTCTTCACCGGGATCAGCCGCGGGACCGAGACGCTGGTCTTTCGTGGCGCGGTCCCTCCCTCGCAGTACGAGGCGATGCGGGCGCCCTTCCAGGAGGGAGACTTCCCCGGCCCGGTGAAGTACGGATACTCGAACGTCGGAATCGTCGAGGCCGGACCCAACAGGCTCGTGGGCCGAACGGTCTTCGCGCTCTTCCCGCATCAGGACCGCTACGTCATGCCCGCCGGAGCCGTCACGGCCCTCCCCGAAGGCGTGCCGCCCGAGCGGGCGGTGCTCGCGGCGAACATGGAAACCGCGGTCAACGCCGTGTGGGACGCCGCGGCCGGCCCGGGCGACCGGATCGTGGTGATCGGCGCCGGCGTGGTGGGGTGTCTCGTCGGGTGGCTGCTCGGACGACTCCCGGGGGGCCACGTGGTGCTCGTCGACCCCGACCCCTCGCGCGGTCCCGTCGCGGAGGCGCTGGGCGTCGAATTCGCGGAGTCGGCCGACGCGGCGGCGCGCTGGCTCCGATCTCTCGATCCGCCCACCGACGCGGGCGGCCCGGACGCGGGGGTG
>JANQME010000334.1 GCA_028280205.1 Longimicrobiales bacterium | reverse complement strand
CCTCGCGCTCGCCCGGGCGCTCCTGCACGATCCGGACGTCGTTCTCCTCGACGAGCCGTACACGGGCCTAGACCCGAGCGCGGCGGGCGTGCTGCGCGGGGTCCTCGCCGAGCTGCGGGACGGCCGGCGCACCGTGGTCATGGTCACGCACAACCTCAAGGAGGGACTCGAGATCGCCACACGGGTGGCGATCCAGGTCGCGGGCCGCTTCGCGTGGGAAGGCGACGCGGACGCCGTCGAGCGCACCGACTTCGAGCACCACTACCACACGGTGGTGGAGGGCCGGGTGTGAGCGCGTACGTCGGTCGGCTCTCGGCGATCGTCCGGAAGGACCTCGTGCTCGAGCTGCGGTCCCGGGAGCGGGTGGCGTCGATGGCGGCGTTCGCCGTTCTCGCCGGCGTCCTCTTCAACTACTCGATCGACACCACGCGGGTTCGGCCCCAGGACGTGGCGGCCGGGCTGGTGTGGATGACGCTCGTCTTCGACGGGCTGCTCGGTGTCGGGCGGACCTTCCACATCGAGGCGCAGGACGGCGCGATGCAGGGGATCCTCACGTCGCCCACGCCCAAGGATGCGGTGTACCTCGCCAAGGTGATCGCCAACTTCGTCCTCCTCTACTCGGTCGCGCTCCTGGTGCTCGGCGTGTTCGCGCTCTTCTTCGCCCTCGACGTGAGCACGAATCTCGGCTGGGTGCTCCTCGTGCTCGCGTTGGGCTCGCTCGGCTTCGTGGCGCTCGCCACCCTCTTTGCCGCGATCTCGACCGGGACCAGCATGGCGGAGACGCTGCTGCCGATTCTCGTCTTCCCCCTCCTGGTGCCGATGGTGGTCTTCGGGGTAGGGTCCACGGGGCGGCTCATCGCCGGACGACCCTTCTCCGAAGTGGAGGGCAACGTCAGAATGCTCGGTGCGTTCGCCGTCGGAGCCGTCGCGGCGGGCGCGGTTCTCTTTCGATACGTCGTGGAGGAGTGATGACAGGGATTCGACGCGGGGCCGTGGCGCTCACGCTGCTCGGGCTGGCCGGCCTCGTGGCGCTCTTCTGGCTGTCGTTCTTCTGGGTGTCGACGGAGGTGACCCAGGGCGTCGTGCAGCGGATCTTCTACGTCCACGTCCCGGCGGCGTGGACGGCGTTCCTGGCCATCGGTATCTCGGCGCTGTGCAGCGCGGTCTACCTCTGGCTACGCGACGAGCGGCTCGACCGCGCCGCCCTGGCCGCTGCCGAGGGAGGTCTGGTCTTCGCGACGATCGTCCTCACCACGGGTCCGCTCTGGGGCAAGATCGCGTGGGGCACGTACTGGACCTGGGAGCCGCGTCTCACCCTGACCCTCCTCCTCTGGTTCATCTTCGCGGGCTACTTCATGGTCCGGAACGCGACCGAGGACCCCGACAAGGGAAAGCGCTTCGCGGCGGTCGTGGCGATCGTGGGCGCGCTCGACATCCCCTTCATCCACGTGAGCGTCCTCTGGTTCCGTTCTCTCCACCCCCAGCCGGTCGTCGCGAAGGTCGAGGGCCCGACGCTCCCCGGGGACATGCTCGCCACGCTCTTCTTCGGCCTCGGGACCTTCACGCTCCTCTTCTTCGGTCTCTTCCTCTTCCGCTACGCCGTCGAGGGGCTCCGTACCCGGGCCGAGCTCCGGACGCGTACCTCTGCGGCATGATCGCCATGACGCTCCGTCCCGTGCTCCGCTTCGCCCGTCTTCCCATCCTCGCCGGCGCGCTCGCGCTCGGCGCCCATATGCTGGCCGACCCGCTCGTCGCCCAGGAGGCCCTGCCCGGCAGCCAGATGGCTCGTCAGAGCCTCCGGCCGTATTGGCACGTCTTCGCGGCGTACGCGATCGTGATCGTCCTCATCGGCGGTTGGGCCTTCTCCATCGCGCGACGGCTGCGCAGCCTCGAAGAACGCCTCGTCGATTGAGGCTCAACGCGGCCCCCGCCGTCGCGCTCGCGCTCGTGGCGGGCTCGACGACGGGCCCGGCTCTCGCCCCGCTCTTCGGCGTCGCGGCGGCGAGCGCGCAGACGCCGACGATGCCGAGCACGCTGCGCTACGGCTCGGGCCTGATCGACATCCCGGTGTCCAGCGTGCTGCCGCACCTGTACGTGACCGGCACCCTCTCCGCGTACCGCGTCCAGCTCGGGCGCAGCGTCCTCATCGACGACACGGGGGCCGAGGCCGGCTTCGGTCCGGGGCGGGACGATGTTTTCGCGGACGGCTCGGTCGCCGTGGGCCTCTTCGACCGCGGCGAGGCGGGATTCACGATCCAGTCGCTCGGGGGCGCCGACGAGGGGGGCAATCTGTGGGGCATGTTCGGACGCCTCCGGCTGTGGGAGCCGATCGACCAGGGCATCGGGCTCGCGGTGGGCGGACGCTACCTTACCCGACCCGACTTCGGCGATGGCGTGGAGCGTTCCCCGGGGCGGTTGGGCTTCCCGGACGAGCGGCTGCGCACTTCGTACGCGTCGGTCCGCGGCCTCGATACGGACCTCTCGCTCTACGCCGTGGCGACGGCGTACCTGCGCGGCTACGACGGCGGAAGGCTCCCCGAGAACGACATGACCTTCACCCTGGGGTACGGGGGCGGGATGTTCGGGCAGGGCGGGGAGCTCGACGTCTATTCGGGCGGAAACGGCGGGGGCTTCTTCGGAGGCGCCTCGCTCCACGTCACCACGAGCGACCGATCGCGGCTCACGGTCATGGCCGAGCACAACGGATTCGACGTGAACGTGGGCGCGCACTACGACTGGTCCGGCGTCCGCGTGGGCGTGCAGTACCTCGCGGCCAACCACCCCTATCCGCAGGACGGACACGTCTCGGAGTACCTGAAGCCGAAGTGGGGCATCGCGGCCTCGCTGGCCATCTGCCCCGACCGGCCGGGACTGCTGTGCCGTCCGCGCTCCATGCGGCGGACCGAACCGGACACGATCTACATGCCGGCGCCCCCGCCCGACACGATCGTCGTCGAGACGCGCCCGGGGCCGACCGGAGAGGGCGTCGCGGGTGCGCTCTGCCTGTCCACCGGGCAGAACGTCGACGTCCGCTACACCTCGGCCGGAGACACCCTGGTCGGGCCCAACGAGGTACCGATTCGGGAGCTCCGACCCGTGATCGACTTCGCCGGAGCGTACGCCGACGACGCGTTCTGGTATCAGGACGATCGGGTCATCGTCTTCGAAGGCGCCGACTTCCGGAAGTCCGACGACACCTTCCCCGTGGACTGCGGGCAGATCCTGCGCGTGGGCATCTACGAGGGCGTCCCGGTCTTCGCGGTGCTGAACGCGAGCCGTCCGCTCCAGGTGATCTTCATCCCCGTGCGTCCGGGAGTGTGGCAGCGCTACGAGCGTTGAGGAAGCTCTGCAGAGTGTAGAGGAAGGAGCACCGCCCCCGACTTCAGCGCGCGACCCGCTGCTCGACGATGCGGTTGCTGGCGTTCAGCACCGCCTTGACCGCGGCACCCGGGAGGTCTTCCTCCTTCTCGCACGGCGCGGCACCGAGCAGGCGCAGCCGGTCCGCACCCGACTGCCCGTTGATCCGGGTCACCACCACCCAGCCGTCGAAGGCGCGAACGGCCTTCACACCGACGACTTCCATGTCGATGGGCGCGTCGGTCATCGAAGACGTGCTCGCCAGGGTAGCGATGAGCGTCGCCTGCGATGCGGCCTTCAGGACGCCCTGCTGCGTCTCGAGGCACGAGACGGTGCCTTCGTAGGATTCGCCGTCCCACTCCAGACGCACCGACACCCGGCCCGAGCCATCGGGCGTCTTCACGTGCTCCAGGTTGTCGAATCGAAGTCGGGAGCGAACCGAGTTGGCCGTTTTCATCCGTTCCCGGGTTGGGCCTGGGGGAGCTTCTCCAAGCTGCGTGCACAGGTTTTCGAACCGCAAGGTCGATCGTGCAAGAGTCATGCCCTGCAAGGGTTTCCGGGGGTCGTCGGGTTGCGGCCCAACGTCACCCGCAACGGTAGCGCTCGGGCAGGTCGGCGACCGTATCCACGTCCGTCCGAGCCTCGAGGAGCACGACGGAGCAGCCGCTCCGCTCTGCAGCGCTACGCGTCCGGTCGAGTACCTCCGAAGTGCTCCACGGGATCCCCCGGAAGAGCTCGGGACGGCGGCGGCTCATCCCGATGAGGTAGTAGCCGCCGTCGGTGGCCGGGCCGAGGACCACGTCGGCGCCCTCGAGTGCCTCCAGGGCGCGACGGACGACGTCGGCGTCCAGCTCGGGAACATCTGTTCCCACTACGACCGCGGCCGGGGCGTCCTGGAGACATTCGGCGATCGCGGTGTCCATCCGCGCGCCCAGGTCGCCGTCGCTCTGCGGCCGATACTCGACCCCTTCTTCGCCCAGCCAGGCGCGTACCGCATCGAGACCCTCGTGGGTGCCCGGGGCCACGTAGACACGGGTTCGCCACGGACCGTCGCGCAGTGCATCCACGATCTCCGTGCCGATGCGCCGGTAGATGCGGGCAGCCTCCTCGGCGCCCAGGTCGGCCGCCAGCCGGGTCTTCACCCGACTCGGAACGGGGGCCTTCGCGAAGACCGCGACCGTGGCTCGGTCCTCCCGTGCCACGGTCGGCGGCTCGGGCGGGTAGCGTGACGCGAGTCGCTCGGGGTCGGTCCCGAGGCGGAAGCGGGTGACGAGCGTCACGTTTCGTAGCCAGGCGCGGACGGGGCCCTCACGCCGGTAGCGTCGGGCGGACGTCGGGAGCGCGGCCGGGAGTCGCATGCGCCGTCCGCCGTGGGCCCGGAGGCGGTCGGCGACGCCCGTGTCTTCCATGACGTTCCACT
>JANQME010000306.1 GCA_028280205.1 Longimicrobiales bacterium | reverse complement strand
AGTCGAGCCGGGCGGCGACGGCATCGTCCGGCGCCGCGGCGGACCCGGCGTCCCCACCCGGGGCACCACACGCGGCCGGAAGCGCCAGCCCCACAGCCGCTGCGAGGCGGCACGTCGCGCGCAGCAGTGGACTCATCGATCTCACCGCCACGCCTTCTGGATCTCGTCCAGCGCGGCGGCGCCCGGGCAGAGCTCGCCGAAAGGCACGTCCACGAGCGGCGTCTCCACCGTCTCGCTGAACGCGTGCATGTCCTCACCGGCCTCACCCAGGTAGAGGAGCCCGGTCGCGATCTCGTCCCGCTCGCGCGCGGCCGCGAGGAAGTCCACCACGGCGGCCCGGTCGGTGGGATCGTACGCCTCGTCCACCTTTCGAAGCCGGATCGAGCTCCCGTCGTGCATCGTGACCGCCCGCACCGTGCCCTCCGCGTATCTAGTCGTGATCTCGGCCATGATGGGGACGAAGTCGGTCTCGACCACCTCGTGCATGTGGGTGCGCGTGTACGCGTAGCTCTTCGTCGAGCCGACGTGGTCGTTGAAGGTCACGCACGGCGAGATCACGTCGACGAACGCGAAGCCCTCGTGCCGGAGCCCGGCCTCGAGGATCGGCACGAGCTGGTCCTTATCACCGGAGAAGGAGCGGGCCACGAAGCTGGCCCCGAGCGTGAGCGCGACGTCCACCGGGTCGATCGGACCCTGCCGGTTCACCTCACCCCGCTTCGACTTCGAGCCGACGTCCGCCGACGCCGAGAACTGACCCTTGGTGAGCCCGTAGACGCCGTTGTTCTCCAGCACGTACAGCATGTTCACGTTGCGGCGAACGGCGTGCAGGAACTGACCCAGCCCGATGGAGAGTGAGTCGCCGTCGCCCGAGATCCCCACGTAGAGGAGGTCCCGGTTCGCCGCGTTCGCCCCCGCCGCGATCGAGGGCATGCGGCCGTGCACGGAGTTGAAGCCGTGCGCCTGGCTGACGAAGTACGTCGGAGTCTTCGAAGAGCACCCGATCCCCGAGAGCTTCGCCACCCGGTGCGGCTCGACGTCGAGCTCGAAGAAGGCCTGGATGAGGGCGGCCGTCACCGAGTCGTGGCCGCAGCCGGCGCAGAGCGTCGACATGGACCCTTCGTAGTCGCGGGGCGTCAGCCCGAGCGCGTTCGTGCGCATCCCCGGGTGGCGGGCGACCGGCTTCTCGATGTAGCTCATGGCGCGGCGGCCTCCGCGAGCCCCACGTGCGCGGCCAACCCGTCCAGCACGTGTCCCTTGCTCAACGGCTGTCCGCCGTAGTAGGTGATCGACTCGAGCTTCTCCTTCGGGCACGCGGTCTCCATGAGCAGCAGCCGGCGCAGCTGCTCGTCCCGGTTCTGCTCCACGACGAAGATCCGCTCATGGTGCTCGAGGAAGGCCTCGACGTCGCCGCAGAAGGGAAAGCCGCGCACGCGCAGATAGTCGAGCTCGACGCCACGTGCGGCGAGATCTTCGCGTGCTTCCAGGACGGCCCAGTGACACCCGCCGAGGGAGATCAGCCCGTAGCGCGTCCCGCCCTCCGTGAGCGCTCGCTCGCCGAACACCTCGGGCTGCGGAACCCGGTCACCCGCCGAATCGACCTTGTCGCGCAACCGGTCCACGACTTCGACGTACTCGTCCGAGCCCTCCGTGTAGCGGCCGTACTTGTCGTGCCCGGAGCCGCGCGTGAAGTAGGCGCCCTTCGGGTGGACGCCCGGGAGCGTACGATAGGGAATGTGGTCGCCGTCCACGTCCAGATAGCGGTAGAACGACTCCGCCTCCTCGATCTCCGACGCCGACAGGACCTTGCCCCGGTCCGGCACGTACGCGTCGTCCCACTCGAGCTTCGGAACCATCCAGTCGTTCATCCCGATGTCGAGGTCCGAGAGGACGAAGACGGGCGTCTGGAAGCGCTCCGCCAGATCGAAGGCGGCCACCGCGAACTCGAAGCACTCCTTCGGATTCGCAGGATACAAGCATATGTGCTTGGTATCGCCGTGCGAAGCATACGCGCATAGCAGAATATCGCCCTGCTGCGTACGCGTCGGCATTCCCGTGGATGGACCGGTGCGCTGCACGTCGAAGAAGACGCTCGGGATCTCGGCGTAGTAGGCGAGGCCGATGAACTCGCTCATGAGCGAGATGCCGGGACCGCTCGTCGGCGTGAAGGCGCGGGCGCCCATCCACGACGCTCCGATCACCATGCCCGCCGCCGCCAGCTCGTCCTCCGCCTGGATGATGCAGAAGCGCTTGCGCCCCGTCTCCGGATCGACGCGGAAGCGATGGCAGAACTCCGTGAAGGAGTCCATGAGCGACGTCGACGGGGTGATCGGGTACCACGCTCCGACCGTCGCGCCGGCGTAGAGGCACCCGAGCCCCGCGGCCTGATTCCCTGTGACCATCACGCACTCCTTCGTCGCGTCCATCGCCTCCAGTCGGATCGGGAGCGGACAGTCGAAGTGCTCGGCCGCGTAGCGCGCCCCCAGCTCGATCGCCTTCAGATTGGCGTCGATGAGGTGCGGCTTCTTCGCGAAGGTCTCCTCGAGCATCCCCTTCACGACGTCCATGTCGATGTCGAGCAGCGATACGAGCGCTCCCACGTACGCGATGTTCTTCATGAGGATGCGGGTGCGCGCACCCTCGAAGTGCTCCACGCACATCTCGGCGAGCGGCACCCCGAGAAACGTCACGTCCTCGCGCCGGAGCTGGTCGTCGAGCTCACGCGAGCTGTCGTAGAGGATCCACCCACCCGACGCGACCTCCTCGATGTCGCGTACGTAGCTCTGCGGGTTCATGGCCACGACGAGCTGGAAGTCGGGACTGCGCGCGGTGTGTCCGTTCCGATTGACACGGATCTCGTACCACGTCGGCAATCCCTGGATGTTCGACGGGAAGACGTTCTTCCCCGACACGGGGATTCCCATGCGGAAGAGCGCCTGGAGGAGGAGCCCGTTCGCGCTCGCCGAGCCGGTCCCGTTGACCGTCCCGACCTTCAGCGCGAAGTCGTTTACACCGGGACCGCTTCCCGAGGCCACGTGCCCTGTCCGGCGTGGGGGTTGAGAAGGTCGAACTGCACCATGTCCCAGGCGGCGGTCGGGCACCGCTCGGCGCACAGCCCGCAGTGTACGCACAGGTCCTCGTCCTTGACCATCACCCGCTTCGTCTGCGGCAGCGCCTCGGAGACGAAGATCGCCTGCTCCAGGTTGTCGGCCGGAGCGACGAGGCGGCTGCGCAACTGCTCCTCGGTGCCGTTCATGGTGATCGTCAGGCAGTACGTGGGACAGACGTCGACGCACGCGTCGCACTCGATGCACAGCTTCGCGGTGAAGTCGGTCTGGACGTCGCAGTTGAGGCAGCGTTCCACCTCGCGGGACGCCTGTTTCACGTCGAAGCCGAGCTCGGCCTCGATCTTCATGTCGGCGATGCGCTGCTCGAGATCGACGTAGCGCATCGCCGTGCGGTCGGCCGGGTTGTAGTCGTTCGAGTAGCGCCACTCGTGGAGACCCATCTTCGTCGAGACGAGGTTCATCCCGTACGGCGGGCGCTCGATGACGGGGATCCCCTGGCAGTGGTTGTGGATCGAGATCGCCGCCTGATGTCCGTGCTCGACGGCCCAGATGATGTTCTCAGGGCCCCACGCCGCGTCTCCGCCCACGAAGACGCCCTCGCGCGTCGTCATGAAGGTGGAGCGGTCGACGACCGGCATGTCCCACTCGCCGAACTCGATCCCGATGTCCCGTTCGACGAAGGGGAAGGCATTGTCCTGCCCGATGGCGAGGATCACGTCGTCGCACGGGATGAAGGTCTCGTCGAGCTTCGTGCTCACGAGGCGGCCCTGCTCGTTCTCGTTCCACTCGACGAGGTCGAACACCATTCCGGTGAGGCGACCGTCCTCGACCACGAAGCGCGCGGGCGAGTGGTTGACCAGGATCTCCACGCGCTCGTCTTCGGCATCCTCGAGCTCCCACGGTGACGCCTTGAAGTACGGTCGCGACTTGCGCGCCATCACCTTGATGTCCTTGCCTCCGAGACGCTTCGAGCTACGGCAGCAGTCCATCGCGGTGTTGCCGACTCCGATGACGAGGACCCGCTCGCCGACCGAGTCGATGTGGCCGAAGTGGATCGCCTCGAGCCACTCGATCCCGATATGGACGTTCGCGTCGGCCTCCTCGCGCCCCGGAATCCGGAGCTCCTTCCCTTTCGGCGCGCCCGTGCCGATGAAGACGGCGTCGTACTCGTCCGCGTCGAGCAGCTCCTTGAGCGACTCGACCCGGTGGTCGTACCGGATGTCGACGCCCATGTCGAGGATGTAGTCGATCTCCTCCTCGAGCACCTCGACCGGGAGCCGGAAGGACGGGATGTTCGTGCGCATGAGACCGCCCGGCTTCGGGAGCGCCTCGAAGATCGTGACCTCGTAGCCGAGCGGCATGAGGTCGTTGGCCACCGTAAGCGACGCGGGACCGGCGCCGATGAGTGCGACCTTCTTCCCGTTCTTGACCTCCGGCGCGGTCGGGAGGAAGTCCCGGACGTCGTCGCGCAGGTCGGCCGCCACGCGCTTGAGGCGGCAGATCGCGACCGGCTCCTCCTCCACCCGACCGCGGCGGCAGGCGGGCTCGCACGGGCGGTCGCACGTCCTGCCCAGGATGCCCGGGAAGACGTTCGACTTCCGGTTGAGCAGATACGACTCGGTGAACTTGCCGGCGGCGATGAGCCGGATGTACTCCGGCACGTTCGTGTGGGCCGGACACGCCCACTGGCAGTCGACCACCCGGTGGTAGTACTGAGGATCGCGCGTGTCCGTCGGCTGCATGACAACTCCGTCAACGACGCGGGGACGAAGCGGCCCGCCCGCGGCACTCGCGCCATCTTTAGGCGGCGCTTCTCGAATCCGCAAGCGAAGCTCGCACGGGCGGCGGGGTCGCCCGGCTCAGTTCGTCTCGTGGATCGTGTTGGGCATCAGCTCCAGATAGGAGAGCGACTCGTTGGCCGCGTAGACGTCGCATGAGTGGTAGTTCACGTCCGTCCTGAGCTCCACTTCGTCGTAGGGGTTCGGCCCGTTCAGCCCGGCGATGAGTATGCCGTCCAGGTAGCCACTGGTCCGGTCGTCGATCTCCCCCGCCAGGACGATGCCGCTCCAATTGAACGAGGATGGCGGATCGAATTTCTCGGTGACGATCAGGGCGCCACGACCCTGGAGACCGCTCGTCATGTCCCCGTTGTATCGCACGACCGGGAAGGAGTCGGAGGGGATCGAGCTGAAGTTCGGCAGCGTATTCTCGAACTCGACCGGGAAGTCGGGATCGGTGAGGATATCCCACCGGACCCGGATCGAATCGAGGATCGCCGACGCCCCACCAGGCCAGATCCGCCACTGGGGGTTCCCCTGAATGTCCGAGCTGTTGTCCTCGTCCACGTCGTCCTGGGCGATCGCTCCGATGATCGTGGAGGCTCCGCCACCCGGACAGTCACCGGCACTGTCGTGGTCGAAGCCACGGGCTTCGCCGTTGCCGTCCGTTTCGAGTTCCTCGGCGCTGACGATGACCGAGGCGTAATGCGGGATCGGCCGCCGCCGGTACGTCGCGTACGCACCCACGACACGGCGGGCCGGCGCACCGGGGGAGCGGACGTCCTCGACGGTGCCCTCGGAGCGGACGTACCAGACCTCGTTGAGCGAATCCAGCTCGAAGAGCTTGCGCGGTGTCACCGTGGCGATCCCGCCGCCGAGCGCGTACGCCGTCGTGTCCGCGAGAGTGCCGAGCGACTCCGCCACGTAGCGCTCGAGGCCGGCCCGGGCCACGGCCAGCGCCTCCGCGCCGTCGCCGGAGTGTCGGGAGAGTGCGAATTCGGAAGAGACGAGCGTATACCCGGTCGCCGCCGCCACCGAGATGGCGAAGAGCATAAAGACCACCACGGCGAGCACGAACCCGGATTCACGGCCCGGGCTCGCCGGCACCCTGCCGCTCGCCGGCCGCATCAGTTGCCCTCCGAGCGCACGGTGCGAAGGGGCACGTTGACGCCCCATCCGAAGAGCACTTCCTGCGCCCCCCCCGTCACCGCCGGCCCCCGCGAGTCAACCACGATGCGCACCGCGTCCACGGCGGACAGCGAAGCCGCGGTGACGGTGTCCACGTACGTTCCGACGGACGTTCGGTACTCGAAGTGCGACGTCGTATCGAGTCCGGTCGCGAACTCGACGGCCGCAGCGCCGTAGTCGGCCCGGAAGAGCGCGAGTCCGGTCGGTTCGAGGAGCGACGTCGCGATGGTGAACGTCGTCTCCCGGTAGATCATGATGACGTCGCCCTCCGCGGCGCCCCCGGTGAAGAGGTTGTCCAGGTCGAGGAGGCGGTGGAAGGCACCGCGCGCTCCGACCGTGTCCGCGCCCGTGGCGGCGCAGTTCGCGGCCGAGCTCCCGTCACCGCCGTCGAGCGCGGCCCACGTCGACGACTGATAGTCCCAGGTAGAGTCGTTGCGCATGGCGACGCCCGCGACCGCACCGACTTCGAGACCGTCCTCTCCACCCTCGCTGAACACGTCCGCGTCGGGGCTGCCCTGGCGATAGCAGACCGTCGAGAGCGCCATCGGAGTGCGAACCGTGAGCGTCCGCCGACCGGCGACTACGAGCCCGCCCCGGGGGACGTTGCGCACCTCGCGCGCGACGAGCTCCGTGGACGCCCGGGCCGCATCCTGCACTCCGACGCGCACCGTCTGCAGGGAGTAGAGCTGGTTCTGGACGAGAAACGCGTGCGTCGCGAGCGCGAGCACGAAGGAGGAGAGAACCATCGCGATGAGGGTCTCAACGAGCGTGAAGCCGGACGGCCGCCGCCGCGGGAGAAGCGTACCTGGACGGCGTGCTACCAGACGGTCGACGTGTACGACGTGAGAGAGTGGCTGGGGGCCGAGTCCCCGATCGGGTCGACGTCGACCTCGACCCTCGCCAGCACTGCGGTGAGCAGCGTCACCGTGACCGACCGCTGGTACGTCCAGCCCTCCACGGTCATGGTGTCCGTCGCGGTGCCCCCGGTAAGCGAGCTGAACGGAATCGCCTCGACCGAGTCGACCCACTCCGCCGCGAGCACGACGATCTCCGAGCGCGCGGCGGAGTAGCGCATCTGAGTCGTGAGGGAGCGCCCCGCCCTCATCACCATGAGCACGCCCACGGCGAAGATGACGAACGCCCCGATCACCTCGATCAGGGTGAAGCCGCTCCGGCGGCCGGGCGGGGACCATCGCGTGCACCCGAGGCTCAAGTCTGGTCGATCTTCGAAGCACCCATACCGTTGAACGATACGGTGTACGTCACGGCCCCGGAAGAAAACGTTGCGGTGCCCAGTGACCCGCCGGCCCCGCTCATGTCGGCCAGACCGCGAGCACTGAAGACGAGGGAATCCCCGGTCACGTCCAGCGTCACGGCACTTAGATCGATATCCCCGTTCCCGCCGAAGCGACGGCGTGCCACCTCGGTGGCGCTGTTCTGCCCGGCCACCTCGTACCAGAGCGTCCCCTCGTAGAAGCGGATGACGACGGGCTCGCGGGCGCGAACGGCGAATGATCGCGCCGCGACGAGATCCTGGGCGAAGATCTGAGCGGCGCGGCGCGCCGAGTCCCGCTGGAAGTAGCCCGAAAAGGCGAGGGTCCCGATGGTCACCACGACCCCTACGACGGCGACGACCACGGCCATCTCGATGAGCG
>JANQME010000284.1 GCA_028280205.1 Longimicrobiales bacterium | reverse complement strand
TCGAACCAGCGTCGCCCGCACGTCGAGGAACGGACGCGAGGCCCACGACGGGGCCGGAAGGTCGAGGCGAAGGCCCACGGTGCCCCGGTCGGCCGGCATGTCGTAGAGCGGCGCGTCCGCGCGGTCGTCCGTGCCGCGCAGGAGGGCGCCGGATGCGTTGAGCTCCAGGCCGGGGAGCATGCGCGCGCTCACCGACCCCTCGACGCCCGCGATCACGGCGTTCGTCTGCTTGTACTCGAAGGCGGGGAACGCACCGCGGATGCTGAGGACCGGCGTGCGCGGCTCCAGGTAGATGTACCCGGAGATGGCGTTGCGGTACGTGGAGATCTGGGCGTCGACCCGGCGGCCCGAGTGCCGCAGCGTCGCGTCGACGTTCCACGTCCGCTCGATCCCGAGCGCCGGATCGCCGAGTTCGTACTGGGCCGTCCCGTGGTGCACGCCCTGGCTGTAGCGCTCGTTCACGTTGGGCGCGCGCCAGGCCCGCCCGGTCGTCGCGCCGATCGACCACGCGTTCCCCAGGGGGACGGAGACGCCGAACGAGGCGGCCACGTCGTCCCAGACCACGGTCTCGTCGGGCACGTCGATGCCCGCATCCGTGAACTCGTACACCCGCTGCCAGCGATACTCGTAGCGCGCCCCTCCTGAGAGGCGCATCCACCCGAGGTCGAGCTCCTCGGACGCGAAGACGGCACCTTGGTAGAGCCGGTACTGCGGGATGAGGAAGGCCCTCCCCTTGCTGATGTTGCCCTGCCGCATCCCGCTGACCCCGATGGTGCCGTCCAGGCCGGCAAGCGTAGGATGCGTCAGCCGGGCTTCGAGGGTGTGCGTGTAGAGGTCCAGCCCGAACGCGGGGCGTGCCCGACCGGCGAGCGGGCCGTGGTTGTCGAACTCCCGACGCTTGTTGAGCTGGAATCCGTAGATGGTCTCGACCGAGCCTGCGGCGCCGGCGTGGATGTGCGCCTCCGCGCGGACGGCGTCGTGCGTGACCTCCTGCCGCGGGTTGTCGATCGCGTACTCGAAGTCGGTTTCCTGCGGCCCGCGCTCCATGGCCCGTAGCAGGTCGTCGAAGTTGCCGACGTGCGCGCCGGTGTAGAGGCCGAGCTCGGAGTCGAAGCGGCTGACGTCGAGCTCCAGACTGCCCCAAGGGCGGACGGCACCGACCGTGGCGCCGAAGTTCAGCTCCGTGAAGCCCGTGTTGTTGAGGTTGTAGTCCGGGGTCGCGGCGTCTCCCGACATCCGCCCGCTGAAGCGGAGTCGGCCACCCAGCGTGCCCAGGAGAGGGAGGTCGATCTCGCCGCGCTCGACCATCGCGGAGCCCGAAAACTGTCGGTTGTTGGAGAAGGCGTTGAAGACCGCCTCGCCGCCCGACCCGCTCCCGGTAGGCGCGGGCTTCGGCTCGACGCGCAGGACACCGCCCAGGGCGTCGGAGCCGTAGAGCACGCTACTCGGGCCGCGCACGATCTGGATCTCGTTCACGCCGAAGACGTCGATCTCCGGTGCATGCTCCGAGCCCCACTGCTGTCCCTCCTGACGGATGCCGTCGTTCATCACGACGATCCGTTGGGAGTGGAGTCCGCGCACGACGGGCTTGGCGATGCTCGGGCCGTACTGGATGATCGAAACGCCTTCGATCCCCTCGAGGGTCTCCCCGAGCGTCTGCCCGCGCTGGCGCACGACGTCGACCGGCGTCAACCGCGTCGTCGAATTCGGGACCCTCAGGTCCACCGAAGCCCGCCGCACCCCCACCTCGAGGCCCTCGAGCTCGAATGCGTCGTTGGTCAGGCGGATCTCGACCGGGCTTCCGCCCCGCTCTGCATCGACCTCCCAGGTCTCGGCGGCGTAACCGAGCGCTTCGACGATGAGCGTCGCCGATGCGGCGTGGATGTCGAGGATCAGGAAGCGTCCGTCGTCGTTCGCGAGAACGTCCCGATCGCCCTCCACCCAGTGCACTCGAGCTTCGGCGATACCCGTCCCGCTCGAGGCATCGACCACGCGGCCGACGAGCGACCACGGCTGTTGGGCCGCGGCCGGCTCGACGACCGCCGCCGTGATCATGACGGCCGCCAGCGCGGCTCGGATCGGAAGTCCCACCATGCTTCTGCCTGCGATGGGTGGTCGGGTCCGGAGGTCGATCGACCCCCGGGCCCCGACGTCACCCGGGATCCTTCAGGAAACCGACGCGTCGAACGTCACGTCCACGTCGGTCTCGTCGCTCTGCTCGCTGCCGTCGCCCTTCGGCTCCTCGTCGTAGTGGCTGAGGATGACCTGGATCGTGCCGGTTCCCGACGCCGTGGCCTCGACGACGACCTGGAAGCTCAGGCCGAGAGGCGCGCCGTCGCCATCCGTGTCGAGCGAGGTGTCCGGCACGGAGACGCCCGTGAGGCCCGAGAGAACGTAGAAGACGCGGTGCTCATCGTCCTCTCTCTCGACCTCTTCGGTGACGTCCTCGACGTCCGACGGGTCGGAACGGTCGAAGAACTCAACCGTGCCGTCGTAGGTCATCCCGGGCGTGAGCGTGATCGCGGCGGTCTGTGCGTTGGGCGGGTTCGGGCCGGGGCCGTCCGGGTCGGCGATCGTCGTCGTGATCGCCGTCCCGCCGCCGACCGGCGTGAGGGTGATCGTGACGTCCGTGATGAGCTCCGGCTCGTTCGCTACGGGCCCCGTGGGGTCGTCGTCACAGGCTCCGAGTGCGAGGGTGCTCGCCAGGACGGCGAGGGGAAGAGAACGGCGGACAGTCGTGGAAAGCATGATATGGTCCTTAAGAAAGTTGAGTCGGTGATGCGATCTTGCCGGATCCCTCCGACGCCACCCGTAGAGGCGCGCACGAGGCGCATGCGTCCGGGCGCGCCCGGCGAGACAGCGGGGGTGGGGCAGCGAACGGACGGAGTCGCCCGTCGGATCAGACGCCAGGCGGCGCGCGCGGCCCGAACGGTCCTGCGAGGCTCGCCGACCCTGCGATCGTGCGCGGCGGTGCGTGGGCCGCCAGCGGAACGGGAGTCCGCCGTGCGACTTTCGTCGGCGGCGTGCCGGCCCGCTGGACGGCGAGGGACCGCACGATCTGACAGAAGAGGTCGTCGTGGTGCGTGGTGCACTCGGTCTGCGGGCCCTCGACGTGCGTGGACTCCTCCGCCGTACCCGAATCGAGCACGGCGTCCGCGGCCGGAATGGCCGAAGACGCAGCGAGCTGCGCGATCAGGAGCAGGAGGGCCGTCGCCTTCCCCCGCACGAAGTCTCTGCCTGCCAGAACGGCCTCCCGGCCGGTGTCGAACCCGATCGAATCGATCGCCGATCACGATCGGCGTCTCAATATACGAACGTCGGTGGCAGGTTCCGGCTTACTGCACCGTCCGGGCGCGCGGTCGGTCCTCGGCCGGGCGCGCGGTCACTCCTCCCTCAGCGCGGTCGCCGGATCCAGGCGCAGGACGAGTCGCGCGGGCAGCCAGGTACCGATCATTCCGACGACGATCACCGCTCCGGAGGCCGCTAGGAGTGTCGGGAGGTCCCGAGGCTGGACGTCGTAGAGCAGGGAGCGCACGAGCTCGGCCCCGCCCAGTGAGACGAGGAGCCCGAGCCCGAGTCCGCCGGCGACGAGGATGGCGCCGGACCGAACCGCCTCGGCGAGGATCTCTCCCCGCGTGGCACCCAGAGCCACCCGGACACCGATCTCTCGGGTCCGCTGGCGCATCGAGTACGCCATGACCCCGTGCAGCCCCACGGCGGCCAGCACGAGCGCGATCCCGCCGAAGACGGTGAGCAGGAACGACGCGAAGCGGGTCGCGGCGACGTCGTCCGAGAAGAAGTCGTCCATCGTGCGCACGCGGGCCACCACCGCGCCCGGATCGACCTCCCGGACCGCCTCGCGGAGCGGGTCCACGACGTCCTCCGGCCGCCCGGACACGCGGGCCGCCGCGTAGCGGAAGCTCTGTTGGGCCACGCGCGCCAGCATCGGCAGGAATACGGTCGGAACGGCTTCGCTCGCGACTCCGTGATGCTTCATGGGCGCGACGACGCCGATCACCTCCGCCACAACCGGATCCTGGCCGATCGCCGTCGTCTCGAGCCTTCGACCGAGCGCTTCGCCGTCCGGCCACAGCAAGGAGGCCGCGCGTTCGTCCACGAGGGCCATCCCCACTCCGTCCTCGGGCCGGAAGTCCCGCCCGGCCACGACTCTGGCGCGCATCGCCGGGAGGTAGCCGGGGGTGATCCACCGCATGGAGATGTCGACCGATTCGACCTCCGCGGCCGCCATCTCGCTCGATCGCACGCCCCCCGTGAAGAGGCCCCCGGCGAGTGGGAGACGGTTCGTGAAGCCGACCGCCTCGACCTCGGGCATCGACCGGATGCGATCCAGGTGGGCTGCCATCGTGGCGGCCGCCTCCTCGTTCGAGTCGCCCCAGTCGGGAAGCTCGAGCGTGAAGGTGACGACGCCGTGGCGATCGAAGCCGAGGTCGACCCCCTGGAGGGCCGCCGAGCTGCGCAGGAGCAGGCCGGTGGCCCAGACGAGGACGACGGACGTTGCCACCTCCGCCACGATCAGGCCGCGGCTCAGACGCTGGCGCCCTCGACCGCGTGTGCGCGCCCTCTCCCCGAGCGCTCCGGTCAGGTCGGCCCGGCTGGCACGCACCGCGGGCACGAGCCCGAACACGAGGGCGGCGCACGCGGTGGCGGCCAGGGAGAAGAGGAAGACGCCGCCGTCGAGCCGGACGAGCTCGAGCCGGGGCAGGGAGGGAGGTGCCACAGCCACCAGCGCCGCGACGCCGACGGAGGCCACGGCGAAGCCGAGGAGGCCTCCGGCGAGCGCGAGCACGCCGCTCTCGACGAGGAGCTGACGAAGGAGTCGCGTCCGGGAGCCGCCCAGCGCAGCCCGGACGGCGACTTCTCCGGTCCGGGCTTCCCCCCGGGCGAGGAGGAGGTGCGCCACGTTCGACGCCGCGACGAGCAGGACGGCGACGACCGCCGCGAGG
>JANQME010000168.1 GCA_028280205.1 Longimicrobiales bacterium | reverse complement strand
TCCTCGCCTCCACCGCCACGACGCTCATCGTCTTCGTCCCGTTCGTGTACCTCCAGGGGGAGCTGCGCGTCTTCTACGTCCCCCTGGCGATTGTCGTCGCGCTCACGCTCCTCGCTTCGGTCTTCGTCGCCTTCACCTTCATCCCCGCGCTCGGATCGAGGATTCTCGCGCGGGCGGCCGGTGGTGGCGGCCGGGTCGAGGAGGACGGGACGGCGCCACCGCCGACCCACCGTCCGCCCCTCTACGAGCGCTTCTACGGGGACATCGTCGGGCTGACGGTGCGCCACCCCTGGTTCGCGATCGCCTTCACGGCGCTCTGCTTCGGGGGCTCGTACCACCTATTCGACCGGTACGTGAGCACCTGGACGATCTGGGGGGGTGGGCGCGGAGAGCAGACGTACGTGAGCGTCCAAATCACGCTCCCGCGCGGCTCGAACCTGGAGCGGAGCGACCAGCTCATGCGCTTCTTCGAGGAGCGCGTGGCGCAGATCCCCCAGGTCGACCGCTTCAGGGCCGAGGTGTATCCCACCTTCGCCTCGATGCGCGTCACCTTCCCCGAAGAGCTGGAGAACACCGGAATCCCGCCCGCGATCAAGGCGCAGATGGAAGCGTACAGCCACACCTTCACCGGCGCGCAGGTGCGCGTGTACGGGTACGGGCCCTCCTTCTACGGAGGCGGCGGCTCGCCCCCGAACTACGGCATCAAGGTGCTCGGCTACAACTACGAGCGCGTCCGCGACATCGCCGAGAGCGTCGGATCGAGGCTCCGCCAGCTCAGCCGCATCGTGGACGTCGACACGAACGCCACGTCGGGGCGCTTCCAGCGGGACCGGGCGTGGGAGTTCACCGCCCGTGTCGACCGCGGCCGGCTCGCCCAGTACGGGCTCACCGTCGAGGATCTGGTGGGCGGCCTGAACGCGGCCGTGGCCGGAACCGCGGGACTCGGCTTGATCAAGCTCGGCGGAGAGGAGGTGCAGATCCAGGTGAAGCGGGGGGAGAGCCTGGACCTCGACGTCGTCGCGCTCGCCGAGACGCTCGTCGACACGCCGGTGGGGCGGCGCATCCGGCTGGGTGACGTCATCTCGCTCGAGGAGCGCGACGTGCTCGCGCGCATCCGGCGCGAAGACCAGCAGTACGAGCGGACGGTGGCGTACGAGTTCCGGGGGCCCGCGCGTCTCGGCGACCTCGTGCACGAGCAGGTGATGGCGACGACCGAGCTGCCCGCCGGCTACTCCGTGGAGAGCTCCCGACTCGGCTTCTTCGTCGATCAGGAGGAGCGCGAACAGATCTGGGGCGTGCTCGCCGTCGCGCTGCTTCTCGTCTACATGGTGACCGCCGCGCTCTTCGAGTCGCTGCGTCAGCCGCTGTGCGTGATTCTCACGGTTCCGATGGCGCTCATCGGCGTCTACCTGATCTTCTTTTACACGAACGCGTCGTTCACCCGCGAGGCGTACGTGGGCGTGATCATGATGCTCGGCATCGTGGTCAACAACGCGATCCTGCTCGTCGCGCACGTGAACGGAGTCCGTCGTGCGCAGCCCTACCTCTCGCTCGAGTCGGCGATCGTGAAGGGAACGCTCGAGCGCGTGCGGCCGATCCTGATGACGACCGCGACCACCGTGCTGGGTCTGCTCCCGCTCGTGCTCTTCGGGGACCCGGCGGGCACGAACATCTGGGACGCCCTCGCCCTGGTGCTCATCGGAGGGCTGCTCTCGTCGACGCTCTTCGTGCTCACGATCACCCCCGCGGCGTACCACGTGCTCGAGCGCGGGGCGCACTCCTGACGCCTTGGGAGCCACCCCCCTCCCCCCTATACTTACAGGCTGCGAACGATCGCATGGTCGGCCCTCCCGCACCCGGCCGGCTCATAACGGAGACACGATGCCAGACAACGGCGGTGAAGGGGCGAACACCCTCTCGGTTCGGGACAACCGAACGGGGAAGGAGTACGAGCTCGAGATCCTGGAAGGGGACGTGATCCGCGCGATGGATCTGCGCCAGATCAAGGTCCAGGAGAGCGACTTCGGGATGATGGCGTACGACCCGGCGTTCACCAACACGGCGTCGACCCGGAGCGCGGTCACCTACATCGACGGGGGCCAGGGCATCCTTCGCTACCGCGGCTACCCGATCGAGCAGCTCGCGGAGCACAGCTCCCACCTCGAGGTCGCGTACCTCCTCCTCAAGGGCGAACTGCCCTCGCAGTCCGAGCTCGACGACTTCGTGCACGAGGTGACGTTCCACACCTACGTCCACGAGAACTTCCTCGAGCTCTTCCGCTCCTTCCGCTACGACGCGCACGCCATGGGGATGATGGTCTCCGGCGTGGCGGCGCTCTCGACGCTGTACCCGGAGTCCAAGGACGTCCGGGACGCGCACAACCGCTGGATCCAGATCGTTCGGCTCGTCGCGAAGATGCCGACGCTCGCGGCCTTCGCGTACCGTCACCATCGGGGCCTGCCGCCGGTCTACCCGGAGAACGAGCTCAGCTACACGGCCAACTTCCTGAACATGCTCTTCCGGATCGGCACCAAGGAGTACAAGCCGAACCCCGTGCTCGAGCGCGCGCTCGACGTGCTCTTCATTCTGCACGCCGATCACGAGCAGAACTGCTCGGCGACGACGATGCGCGTGATCGGGTCGGCCGAAGCGGATCCGTACTCGGCGCTCGCCGGCGCGATGGGCTCGCTCTACGGGCCGTTGCACGGAGGGGCCAACGAGGCCGTCCTGCGCATGCTGGAGCGGATCGGCAGCGTGGACAACATCCCGGACTTCATGGAGGGCGTGAAGAACCGGAAGGAACGGCTCATGGGCTTCGGTCATCGGGTCTACAAGGCGTACGACCCCCGGGCCGCCATCATCAAGCGCACCGCCGACGAGGTCTTCGAGGTCACGGGTCGCAACCCGCTGCTCGACATCGCGCTCGAGCTCGAGAAGATCGCGCTCAATGAGGACTTCTTCGTCGAGCGGAACCTCTATCCGAACGTCGACTTCTACTCCGGGCTCATCTACCAGGCGATGGGCTTTCCGGTCGAGATGTTCCCGGTCCTCTTCGCGATCCCGCGCACCGTCGGATGGCTCGCACAGTGGGAGGAGATGCTCGAGGACTCGGAGCAGCGCATCGCGCGGCCGCGTCAGGTCTTCGTAGGTGCGGAGGCGCGCGACTTCGTCCCGGTCGACGACCGGAGCTGACCGGGTCGTGGGACGCCCCGCGCGTCCTGACGTGAGCGGGCACCTCTGCATCGATCTCGAGCATCTCGGGCTCGAGGGTGCGATCGCGTGCTACCTCGTCGAGGCTCCAGAACCGACGATCGTCGATCCGGGCCCGACCACCTCGCTCGACCGCCTGGTCGAGGCGCTCGCCGACGCGGGCGTCGGCCGGGACGACCTCCGCCACGTCCTCCTCACCCACGTGCACCTCGATCACGCGGGTGCCACGGGCCACCTCGTGGAGCTCTTCCCGCGTGCTCGTGTGCATGTGCACGCGGACGGCGCGTCCCATATGGTGGATCCCGAACGGCTGGTCGCGAGCACGCGGCGAACGTTCGGAGCGCTTCACGACCGACTGTGGGGGGAGACGAAGGCCGTGCCGGCAGCATCGATCGATGCGTGGCGACCAGGCGAGAAGGGCCCGCAGCCCTGGCTTCGGCCGATCCACTCGCCCGGGCACATCGACCACCACCTGGCGTTTCTCGATGAGCGCGACGGCACGCTCTTCTCGGGCGACGCGATGGGAATCGCCCTGGCCGGCGGACCCCAGCACCCGCCGACCCCGCCCCCCGCCGTAAACCTCCCCGCCTGGCGGCGTACGCTGGAGGAGATCGGCTCGATCGGTCCGGAGCGCTTCGGCGCGGCGCACTTCGGCGTCTACGAGGACGTGGAGGCGCGACGCGTGCAGCTCCGGGAACGGCTGGACGCGCTGGAGGCGCGCGTGCGCGAGGCGGTCGAGGAAGGGCCGGACGCCGAGGAGACCGACGCGGCCCTCTTCGAACGGGAGGTGCGGGCCGAGCTCGCGCCGTTCATGGGGGAGGAGTCCGTGAACCGATACTTCGACATGTTTCCCGCGGCGACCGACTGGGCCGGCGTGGCGTTCTACGTGAAGCGGAACCCCGGAACGAGGAGCGAGCGATGATCGCGCGTCCGAACGAACGATCCGCAGCCGTCGGCCTCCGCGCTGCCGGGCTCCCGCTCGTCGCTGGACTCCTCCTCTCGTCTGCGACCCCGTCCCCAGCGGCCGCGCAGGAGCTTCCGCTCCGGGCGCTCCCCGCTCCGATCGAGGAGTCGCGTGCGTTCAGGCAGGCGGTACAGCGGGCGTGGCGTTCCGAGGACGGAAGCCCGGGCGGCGGCTACTGGCAGAACTGGGCCGGCTACGACCTGAAGGCCACGCTGGATCCGGAGACCGGCGTCGTGGACGGGAGCGTCCGCATCCTCTATCACCACGACGCGCCGGTGAACCTCAACACCGTCTACCTGCACCTGCACCAGAACCTCCACAAGGAAGGCGTCCCGCGGAACTCCGCGCAGGAGGTGACCGGGGGCGTGACGATCCACAGCCTCTCCGCGGATGGTGAGGACCTCACCGAAGGTCCGGTGGCGCGCGGGCCGGGATGGGAGGTCGACGGCACCGTTATGCAGGTCCGGCCGACGATCCGCGTGGAGCGCGGCGACACCGTCCAGCTCGACATCGAGTGGTCGTTCACCGTGCCGCAGAACGGGGCCGGGCGCATGGGCCACTCCGACCGCGAGATGTACTTCATCGCGTACTGGTTCCCGAAGATGGCGGTCTTCGACAACGTCCTCGGCTGGGTGGCCGACCCCTACCTGGGCAACGCGGAGTTCTACGACGAGTTCGGCGACTACACCGCCGAGATCACCGTGCCCGCGGGGTGGACGGTCATGGCCACGGGTGAGCTGCAGAACCCCGAGGAGGTCTTCTCCGCCATCACCGTGGAGCGCCTGGAGGAAGCGGCCGTCTCCGACGAGCGCGTCGTCATCGCCGATCGGGCGAGCCGCGACGCGGGCACGGTCACCCGCGAGGGCGTCGACGGGATGCTCACATACCGCTTCGCGGCGAACGACGTGCGCGACTTCGCGTGGACGACGTCCAACGTCCAGCGCTGGGACGCAGCCTCTGCGGAGGTGGGGCCACGCGTCGATGGAGAGCCGGCGCCGGAGTGCGACGCCGGCGAGGAGGCGTGTCCCGAGGGTGGGGCGGGGAGCGACGTGAACGGCACACGCCGCGTCCTCGTCCACTCGTTCTGGAGAGAGGAGCGGGCGCCGCTCTGGGAGGACCAGTGGCTCTACGCGAAGCAGTCGATCGAATTCCACTCCGAGTACACGGGCTTTCCTTACCCGTGGTCGCATATGACGTCCGTGGAAGGCACGGACATCATCGGCGGGGGCATGGAGTTCCCGATGATGACGATCATCGGCCCCTACACCGGGCAGGAGCCGACGGACCTCTTCAACGTCACGTCGCACGAGATCGGGCACATGTGGATCCCGATGATCGTGGGCACGAACGAGAAGCGGCACGCGTGGATGGACGAGGGCGCGACGACGTACCTCGAGGGCGCGAGCCGCATGGAGCTCTGGCCCGGGGTGGACCACTTCCGCGTCGAGGCGCGGACGTACTACCAGGTCGCGCAGGCGGGGCTCGAGCAGAGCATGATGCGCCACGGCGACTACTACGAGCCGGGGCCGGCGTACGGCGCGGCCTCGTACCCGAAGCCGGCGACGCTCATGGTGGCGCTCCGCCAGCTCATGGGCCGAGAGACGTGGGAGGAGGCCTACCGGACGTTCATCCGGGAGTGGGCGTACAAGCACCCCACGCCCTTCGACTTCTTCAACACCTTCGAGCGCTTCGCCGAGGAGGATCTCGACTGGTTCTGGACCTCCTTCTACTACGAGACGTGGAGTCTCGACCATGCGGTGCGCTCGGTGACCCCCCGCCCGACGGGTGGCGCGGTCATCCGGATCGTCGACGAAGGGCGGGCCATCTTCCCCACGACGGTTCGGGTGCAGACGCAGAACGGCATGGACTTCGTGCACGAGATCGACGTCGAGCACTGGCTCCAGGGCAACGACGAGTACGAGCTCGACGTCGCGCCCGCGGCGGGTGCCGTCACCCGGGTCGAGATCGACCCGCAAGGCTACGCGCCGGACGTGGACCGGACGAACAACTTCTGGCCGAGGGGTCGATAGGGGGGCTACTCCGGGAGGGCATCAGGCTGCGGGTCGCGTCGACGCGCACCAGGTCGCTCGAAGGAGCAGGGAACGCGTCGGCGGACCGGGTCGCGAGACCCGGCCCGCCTGCGCGCAGGACACCTGAACTCTTCCCCTCGGCAGAGCCTCGGCTCCGAGTGGTACCCTGTGCCTTCAGTATACACCGGGTCACGATTCCGAGACACCTCTTGCGGAACATCTGACGTCCGCTAAGCGCGAACGCAAGCCCGAACCGCTGCGCGGAGATTTGGTGCCGGCTTGTTACGGCGGGGTTACGGCTTGTGATTGAGTGTGCCAGGACCGGGTGGGAGACTACGCGTCCTGTGACGCCTCCCTACCCACGGCTGACTCCTCTCGCGTGCTACCACCCTTCGTTCGGTCTGCTATTCTACCGGCACTCGCGGCGTGGTCTCTCACCGCCCTCCACCCCGCAGGCCTCACGTCACAGGAGACGCCGGGTCGGATCAGCGGGCGGGTCGTCGACACGCAGTCCGGACGCCCGCTGGGCTTGGCGGAGCTCGTCATCGTGGAAGCCGGCGTGCGGGCCGTGACCGATCAGGCGGGTTTGTACCGGACGTCCCCACTGCCGCCGGGGACGTACACCGTACGCCTCCAGCTTCTAGGCTACGCGCAGGTCGAGCAGACGGTCACAGTCGAATCACGCCAGTCCTCGACGCTCGACTTCGCGGTCGCTCCTCGAGCTATCCAGGTCGAAGGCATCGTAATCGAGACAGCGGCCACCGGCGCGAGCGGCTCGATCGACGCACTTCTGGCCTCGCAGCGGGCCGCGGCCGAGGTCTCCGACGGTATCAGCGCGGAACAGATCGCTCGCTCTCCCGACTCCAACGCCGGAGACGCGATCGCGCGGGTGACGGGTGTCTCGGTCGTCGACAACCGGTACGTGGTCGTCCGGGGGCTTTCGGAGCGCTACTCGAACACGACGCTGAACGGTGCCGCGCTTGCGAGCCCCGAGCCGACGAAACGCGTGGTGCCTCTGGACGTCTTCCCGGCGGCACTCCTCGAATCGGTCGTGACGTCGAAGACGGCCACGCCCGACAAGCCAGGGGACTTCGCGGGAGGGTCGGTCAACATCACGACCAAGGAGTTCCCGAACGATCGCGTGCTCCAGTTCAAGACCTCGGCGGGGTACAACTCGCTCAATACGTTCGCCGAGCTGCCCCTCCCGCGATTCGAGGGACGAGACCACTTCGCCCTGGACGGGCAGGGTCGCTTCACGGGCGAGCCGTCGGAGACCGTACGATTCGCACAGGCTCAGCGCAGCTCCTGGACCCCTCCAATACAGCGCCACATCCCGGAGTACGGTTTCGGTCTCACCGTCGGGGATCAGGTCGGTGAGTTCGAGCGGGCCCTCGGCTACGTGCTCTCCTTCGACTACGACCAGGGAGCCGGTTACGACCCCGGCCGGCTCTTCGCCTTCTTCGACAAGGCCGACGCCACCGATCCTCTGATCGAGGCGATCAGCGAGAACTCCACCCGGAATGCGAGGTGGGGTGTCGTCGGCAACCTTTCACTCCGACTGGGTGCCGCGAACACGGTGGGGATCAAGAACCTGACCACGCGGGAAGCGGAAGAGACCTTCAACCTCCGGCTCGGCTCGGACCCCGAGGTGCAGGGCAGCGGCTTCACGGACCAGATCCGCTCGACGCAGATCAAGTACGTCACCCGGACCCTGTCGCAGACACAGCTCTTCGGCCGGCACTACCTGCAGGGGCTCGCCGACTCGAACCTCGAGTGGCAGATCGGAGCCACGTACGCGGGCCGGGACGAGCCCGAGAACCGTACGATCAACCAACTGTTCAACATCGATCGCAACGCCTGGCAGATCAATCGATCCGAACCGAACAACTACTGGTTCCGCTTCCTCGACGAGTGGGCCTACTCCACGAGCCTGGATTGGGAGACCCCGTGGCGGGTGAGCGACGGCGTCTCCGGGCTGGTGAAGATCGGAGGTGCGGCTCGGGTCCGGCGGCGCGACTTCGCCGCCTCCCGGTACGATCTCAACATCAACACCAACTTCGTCGAGGGTGACCTCTTCCGGGCCGGGCTCGAGACGCTGACCGCCCCGGAGAACATCGGCCGCAACCTCCAGTGGCGCGTCTCGGCCGTGGGTGGACTCCCCTACGAAGCCGACGAGGACGTCTACGCCGGGTACGGCCTGGTCGATCTCTCGCTCGGTCGGCTCCGCCTCCTGGGAGGAGCGAGATACGAGCAGTGGGTGCTCGACGTCTTCAACCTCCCGGACTTCAGCACCGGACGAGACGAGAGCCTCCTCCTGCTCTCCGGGAACGCTACATGGAGGTTGTCCGACCAGATCAACCTCCGCGCGGCCGCCTACGAAACGGTCGCCCGTCCGGACCCCCGGGAGATCTCGCAGTCCGAATACGAGGAGATTTCGCAGGAGTGCACGACCCGAGGCAACCCGGGCCTGCAGAGCACCCCGATCCTCAACGGGGACGTCCGCTTCGAGTGGTTCCCGTCCGCGGGTGACATGGTCTCGTTGAGCGGCTTCTACAAGTCGTTCGACCGCCCGGTCATCATCGTCGTGAACGTGGTGTCGATCACGTGTCAGCTTCAGCCCGCCAACGCCGTGTCCGCCGTCTCCTACGGGGGCGAATTCGAGCTTCGGAAGAACCTGTTCGCCGGATTCTCGATCCTTGGAAACTTCACCTATACGCAGGGCGAGACGACGCCCGGAGAGATCTTCGGGGAGGAGAAGCTGCCGCTCCAGGACCAGTCCGACTACCTCGCGAACGTCTCGCTCTCGTGGACGAGCCCCGGGTCCGGGGTCACGTGGTCGGTGCTCTACAACTACTTCTCCGACCGCGTGCGGCGCTTTGGCAGCCTCCAGCAGATCCCGGGGACGACGACGTTCACCCGGACGCCGGACATGGTGGAGATCGGTCGGGGGACCCTGGACGCCAAGGCGGCGGCCGACCTCGGTCGCTACCAGCTCACGCTCTCGATGAACAACCTCACGAACGAGCGCGTGACGATGATCCAAAGCAACGTCGCGAATGCGGAGCGGCCAGTCGGGATCACCAACCTGGGGCGCAGGATCTCGCTCGGGCTCACGGTGAACGTCTGGTGAGTGCCGATCGACTTCCCCGCGTGCGCTTGCTCACCTTCTGCGCCGGAGCGCTCGTCGTTCTGGCGGCATGTTCCCGGGTCGAGGCCGCGGACGAGTCGCTCGCCACTCTGCTGGTCCGCGAGGTCAGGACGGAGGAGGACCACCTCGAGAGGAGGGTGTCTCGCCTCGCGGAAGATCGTCGTGCGGCTCAGACGATCATCGACTGGATCGAAGTCGATGGACCCGCCGGATCGGGGCAGCTCATGGGCATCCTGTCGCGACTGCTCGAGCCGCGTCCCGTCCATATCCGCAGGGCCGGCCGGGCCGAGCTGCGTCACCGCGGATGCGTCGACGAGCTGGAGCTCCTCGCCCTTTGCGAGTCGATCGAGCGGTACGACGCCCAGCTCGCCGACCTCGCCGGCCGCGACCGCCGGGCTCGAGAGCCACTCGAATCGTTCCTGGACCGGGTGCTCGACCGGGGGGCGTGGATCCACCTGTACCGCGACACAATGCCGGACGTGATGCTGGACTACGAGAAGAGCGTCGTGCTGCTGCGCGACGCGGGCGCGTCCGCTCCCCTCCGCACGATCATCCGCCGGCTGGATCGGGACATCTCCGAGACGGAGCGGGTGATCGAGATGGGGCGCGCGATCCAGGATGGACTCCGGCAGGTTGCGCGTTGATGAAGCCTCGTCGCCTCCTCCTCGCGTTGCTGCTCTCGATCGCGGGCCGGACCGCGGGAAGCGTCGTACGTGAACGTCGAGACCGGATGCGCCCCCCTGTGAAGATCGTGGCACCGGGACCGGTCCGTGTCGGAATCACCCTGATCCTCGTGTTCGTCGCGCTGCTCGCGTGCAGCGACGGAGTCGTGGACCCCGTCGGGACCAGGCCGGGCACGCCTGAGGGTGCCCGCGCGGAAACACAGAGCCGGAGTACGATCCGGGTCCGATGGCTTCCGGTCCAGAATGCGGCCTCGTACCGCGTATACCGGCGCGCGAACCTAGTCGGAACCTTCGAGCTGTTCGACAGCCTGAGCATCAGCGAGGCGCAGGGTCAGGACACAGTGGCATTCCTCGACACGGGCCTCGATCCGGCGACCTTCTACGGTTACCAGGTTCGAGCGGTCTCGGAGCTCGGTTCCATGTCAGACGCTTCGGAGACGGTAGGGGCTCGCACCGCTCCGGAGCCCGGCATCGAAGTGCGCAACAGCATGGTCGTCGACGCCGGCATCCCGGGCGATCTCGACGGCTTCACGCTCGTCGCCTCGCGCGCGGAATTCTCGACTTCGGTCGCCCTCGCGCCGAACGGTCGGGTGACGATCGCTCCGCTGGGAGCCGGCGAGTACGAGCTGCTCTTCGACGACCTCGCCCCCGGATGCGAGGTACTGGGCGGCAATCCGCGGACGGTCGACGTGACGGACCAGGGCACGCAGACCCGCGCCAACGTCGAGGTGGTCGTACGGTGCGTGGACCCGACGCGAGGCGCGGTCGAGGTGGAGGTATCGACGGTCGGGAACCTCATACCGGACGAGCCGTTCGGCGTCCGCGTCAGCGGTGAGGTGGAAGGAGAGGCCTTCGTCGACACGCTGGCGGTGACTCCCTCGCCGCCCCCGGGCGCGGTGGCCCGATTCCCGGGCCTCTCGGTCGGCGCGTACGACGTGACGCTCGGCGGACTCGACGACGCCTGCTCGATCGACGGGTCGACGGACCAGGTGGCCGAAGTCGAGGCACTCGAGGTCACTACCGTCCGCTACACCGTCGTGTGCCGGGTCGCCCCGGAAGGGCAGATCCCTCTGGTCGGCGAGTGGGTCGACGAGGTCGGCCAGGCGCTGGGCTCGGCCGCCACCGGGTCTACCGTGGTACTTCGCATGATCGCCGACGTGCCCGACTCGGTCGATCTCGGGACGATGCAGGGCGTGCTGTCATGGAACCCGGCACTCCTGCGGATCGAGAGCGCGGACGACTACGAAGCCGGAGCCGGGGACGAGTTCACGACTCTCGTCACGAACATCGACAGCCCCGCTCGCCCGGCGGCATCGCTCAACCTCTCGGCGTTCACGGTGGCTTCGGACCCGGTGAGGGGAACGCAGGGGATCGGCGCCTTCGTATTCACGGTCCTTTCCGAAGGGCGCGCCTTCCCGTCTTTCGCGGTCGACAAGGCCAGCGACGGCGAGAACGTACCCGTGACGCTGGCCGTCGACCTGCCGGACCTTCGCCTGGAGGCCGGGACAGGCAGCCAGCCGCCGGTCGCGCGGCCCGGTGGGCCCTACCAGGTCGCGGTGGATCAGTCGATCGAGCTCGACGCGAGCGCGTCGTCGGATCCGGACGGCGGGACGATCGTCTCGTACGTCTGGGACTTCGACGACGGTACGGTCGACACCACTCAGGTGTCGACTGTATCACACGCCTGGTCGGAGGCGGGCAGCTACACGGTTCAACTCACAGTCCAGGACGACGAGGGGCTGACCGGCTCGAACGTCGCGACGGTCACCGTCTCCGGAGCGGGAGGGCCGCGGCTCATCGGCCGGTGGGCGAACCAGACGGGCACCGCGGAGATCTCGTCGGCCCAGCCCGGAGATCAGGTATCGCTGCTGCTCTGCTCGGACGCCCCACTGTCCGCGATCCAGATCCGGCTGACCGGCTTTTCGGACCTGGCCAACCTGGCCGGCGGGCTCGACCTGAACTCGGCCCGTACGCCGCTGGGCGACTGCTCAGCTCAGTCCGACGTTCTGGGAACCTTCGTCGGTGGACCCGTCGCGGACCCCTGGGCGTTCGGGTCACTCAGCACTGCCTCCAGCGCGGGGGTCGGGGCCGTGGGGATCGCCCAGATCTTCTTCGAGGTGACGACGGACGGTGTCCTGCGCCCGACGTTCGAGATCGAGCAGGCGACGGTCTTCCCGACCGACCCGGTGAGCCTCACGCTCGACGTGGACTTGCTCGTGATCGGCACGGGTGGGGGAGGGGGCTCCGATCCGCCCACCGCCGATGCGGGGCCGGTGTACAGCGGTACCGCCGGGGCGGATATCGCGCTGGACGGCATGGGGTCGAGCGCCGCTCCGGGTCGTACCCTGACGCGATACCTCTGGGACTTCGGTGACGGCTCGCCGGTCGACTCGACCTCCGGCGCACAGCTGACGCACGCGTGGTTCTCGACGGGCAGCTTCGATGTCGTGCTCACGGTGCGCGACGACGAGGGTCGGACGGACGTCGACTCCACGACGGCGACGATCACGGATCCGTCCTCGGGCCCGTATGCGCTCCGCGGGGCCTGGATCCCGAGCCCTGCCGCGCCGTCCGAGATCGCCGTCCTCCAGTTGTCGACCGACCCGCGGACCTCGATGATCGCGGGAGGGGGTGAGGTCACCTTCTCGACGTCTGAGCTCCGGTACGAGGGAATCGAGGGCGTGGGAGCGTTTCAGCAGACGCTGGCGACGGTCGAGGCGCCTGGGCGCGTGTCCTTCATCGGCGTCGCGAGCACCACGCAGTCCGGCTCGGAGATCCCCTTCGTCCGACTCCGCTTCACCGTGCTCGCCGCCAGCGGGACGACGGTGGGTACGTCCCTGGGTAGCCCGGACGTACGTGGGCCGGGCTTCCAGGCGATCGACGTGAGCACGCTGCCGATTCTCGACGCGAGTCTGCCGATCAACCAGGAGAACCGTCCGCCACGGGCTGACGCCGGCGGTCCGTACGCCGGCATCACGGGACAGTCGGTGGCCCTGGACGGCACGGGCTCGACCGACCCCGACGCGAACATCGCGAGCTATTCGTGGGACTTCGGCGACGGAAGCACCGGCTCGGGTGCGACCCCCGCGCACACGTTCGCGAGTGCCGGGAGCTTCACGGTCACGCTGACCGTGACGGACGCCGAAGGGGAGACGTCGTCCGATACAGCGCCGGTCGAGGTCGTTTCCACCGTGCTCCCCGTCGCCGAGGCGAACGGGCCGTACTCCGGCGACCTCGGGCAGCCCGTCGAGCTGTCTGCCGCGGGCTCGATCGACCCGGACGGCTCGATCGTCCGGTTCTCGTGGGATTTCGGAGACGGAGCCACCGGGACGGGGCCCGTCCCACAGCACGTCTACGACTCACCCGGAAGCTACACGGCCGTGCTGACCGTGACGGACGACGTGGGCGCGACGGATTCGGACTCTGCAGCGGTCACGATCTCACCACCCTCGTCCTACTCCCTCCGCAGCGAGTGGGTGCTGTCGGTGCCGAGTCCGTCCAGCCCGATGGGCGCACCGCCCGTCGTCGACTTCGGCGAAGGGCAGGCGGGGCCCGGCGATCGGGTCACGCTGCTCGTCCAGACCGACCCCGGACTCTCGTTCACCGACCTCGACATGACCCTGTTGTGGGACTCGGCCGGGCTTCGGTACCGGGGCCTCGTGCCCGGGGGAGCGTTCGATGCATCGTTCTCGGCGACCCCGACTGCGAACACCCTGACCGTGGAAGGCGCTGCGAGTGCGCCCGTCGGAGCGGGATCGGCCACGACGGTCGTTCAGATCGAGTTCACCGTCCTGGCCCTCGAAGGGGCACGGCTCACGCCGCGGTTCACGGGTGTGGCGATCGCGAACGGGGGCACACCGCTCGTTCTCGACGACCTGCCGGTGCTTCAGGCCACGCTGGAGGTCGTGGAAGGCTCCGGCGGTGGGCCCAACGAACCGCCGGTCGCCGACGCCGGGCCGGACGTCGCGGCGGCCGAACAGGACGCCGTAACCTTCTCGGGAAGCGCGAGCGACCCCGACGGGATGGTCGTTCGGTACGACTGGGACTTCGGTGACGGGCGAACTGCGTACAACGTCGGTCCGACGGTCGAGCACGTGTACGACGCTCCCGGAGTGTACGACGTCGTGCTGCGCGTCCTCGACGATCGGGGCGCGCAGGCTGTCGACACGACGACGGCGACGATCGCGGCGCTCCCCAACCAGCGTCCCACCGCGAACGCGGCCGGACCCTACAGCGGGTCGGTGGACTCCGCGGTCACGTTCGACGGGGGTGCCTCGACGGATCCGGACGGTTCGATCGTCTCGTACGCTTGGACGTTCGGCGACGGCAACTCGGGTTCCGGAGCGACCGCGCAGCATCAGTACGCAGCCGAGGGCACGTACGAGGTCATGCTCGTCGTCGTCGACGACGACGGGGCCGTGGATACGACCTCGACGACCGCGACCATCGAGGAGTCCCCGGCCGAGCCGAACATCTTCCTCGTCTGGACCGACGGGGCGGGCAGCGAGATCACGTCGTCGTCGGTCGGCGACACGATCTCGCTCCAGATATGCGCCGGTCCCGACACGAGTGTGCACACTCTCATCCTCGACTTCGACGCGACCCAACTCGATGTCGGGACGCCTGCGGTCTTCAACGCGTTCTTCCAGGGCGTCGGGGCCTGCCGGAACACGGCGGGCTTTGCCGACGACGGTTTCGGCTCGTTCATAGCGGGGGGTGCACCGCCTCCTCCGGTGGTCGGTTCGGGCTTCAGCACCGCCACCGCGCTGCCCAGCTCGGTCCAGGGGCTCGTCGAGGTGCCGTTCGTGATCCTGGAGGCGGGCTCGATCACGCCGTCCCTGGTGCTCGAGACGCTCCGCGACCTCCAGGCGAACCTGATCGAGGCGGTATTCACGGTCCCGACGCTGCCGGTGAGTTGACGAGAACGGCGCCCGTTCGGGACTGAGACAGAACTGTTGCGAATCCTTATTTGAGTCCGCCCGGGACGGTCTCAACCTTCCCGGTGCTGGCAGCAGAACCTCCCCGCGGGAGGAGGTCGGGACGTGCGGCGAAGCATCCGCGCGTCCACTCCCGCACATGCGCGCAGGACCCCTGTTCTTCCCTCTCAAGGAGCTTCACACATGAAGCGCAACCTCCTGGTTGCGGGTGCCTTTGCGGCACTCGCCCTCTCCGCGTGTCAGGAAGCGGAGAGCCCTGTTCAGCCGCTGGTTCCCCCGGAGCCGCCGGCGAACCCCGCGATCGTCTCGGCCTCGTGGATCTTCGACGTCCGGGGCGACCTGGGCGAGGTCCACGTCTACGAGCCCACGTCGACCTTCGACGAGTCCGCTCAGATCCTCGCGGACTACTTCGGACTCGAGGCGAGCGGACCCGACCTCTCGATCCTCGCGGGTGACGTGATCGAGGTGCTCGCCGATGATGCGACCCTGGCCTTTTCGCCCGTCGTCGGTGGCCAGCGCGAAGCCACCTTCGACATCGCGATCCGGAACCGCCTGGCCGTCGTGAACCTCATCCAGCCGACCTTCCCGGCGCCGCCCGCGGGCACGTCCGGGATCATTCTCTTCCCGTTCGAGACGGTCCTGATCGACGTCAACAACGAGTCCGTCACCGGCGGGCAGGGGGACGGCACCGAGGTGATCGTCGAGGCCCCGAACGAGGGTCTCGTCGCGCCCTCCGCGAGCTGGGACGGGCCGCCGACGAACTTCTTCAACGACGACCCGAACTGCTCGGACAACGACTGCTACCGCTACGAGGAGTACGTCGCTCCTCTCGTCGGCGGTACCACGTCCGAGTACAACACCGTCGGCTTCGATCAGGACGCGACCGTGTCGCGCTTCCGCTTCCGCGCGATCGTGGCAGCCGACCTGGAGAACTCCACACCCAACGTCCTGCCTACGGCGGACGCGGGTGGGCCGTACAGCGCCGAGATTCCGAACTCCGCCACACTCAGCGGCGCGGCCTCGTCGGACCCGGACGGCACCATCGCCGCCTACGACTGGGATCTCGACAACAACGGGGCCTTCGACGACGCATCCGGTGTCACGGTTCCATTCCAGTGCACGACCGACGGCACCTTCGCGATCGGTCTGCGCGTCACGGATGACCGTGGCGGCCAGGCCACCGCCACGTCGACCGTGGTCTGTGACCCGGCGACGGAGAACGCCAGCGTCAGCCTGGGCAGCAACGTGTCGAGCGTCACCGAAGGCGACGCCGTCGTCTTCACGGTGACCGCGGACGAGACGACCACGGTCGTCGGGATCGCCGGCGTCGCGATCGACGTGACGATCACCGGCGGTACGATTGCTTCGGCTCCGGGCGGCGCCATCTCCGGCTCGACGGTGTCGTACACGGGCATCAACCTGGTGGCGGGCGGCCAGTTCACGGCCGACATCACCGTCACGGCGGGTGCCGCGACGGAGGGCTCCGTGGATGCCGACGCGACGCTGACGGCCGCGACGGACTCCAACGCGGGAGACAACACCGCAACCGCTTCGGCGACGATCGGTATCCCGGCGAACGTGTTCGGCGTCTGGGCGACGTCCGCGAACGGTGGAACGACCTTCACCGAAGTGACGGGTCCGGTGGCCGCGGGCTCGCAGGTCTACCTGCTCGTCTGCGTGGCAGGTGACGTCGTGGCCTACACCACCGAGGTCAGCTACGACGGTGCGACGGCCACCGCCGACAACACCGGCGCGAACTTCAACTCCGCCTTCCAGGGCGTCGGCGCCTGCGCCGCAGGCTCTCCGGCCAACGACCAGCTCGAGACGTGGATCCCGGGCCCGGGTCTGAACCCGGTGGTCGGTTCGGGCTTCACCTCGGTGGGCTCGGACACGGGCGGCGTCCAGGGCATCGTGGCGATTCCGCTCACGCTCGCGGCCACCGCGACCGGCTCGTTCCTGCCGACGGTGGACTTCCCGTCCTTCTCGACGCAGGCGGACGGGTCGGGCAGTGCTCCGTTCTCGGTCGACCTCGCGCCGCTGACCATCAACTAATTCCCCTTCTTTCGGGACCCCCGGGGCCGTGTGCCAGCGCGGTCTCGGGGACCGCCCGGAGGGAGTCCAAGGAGATTCTCAGCAATGAAGACGATCAAGGCAGTGCGGTCCCGGCTCGGGATCGCGTCCCTGGTCGCGGTTGTAGCGATGACCGCGTGTCAGGACGAGCAGCCCACGCTGCTCGACACCGAGGCGCTCGACCTCGCACCCGAGGCCGCGGTGGCCTCCTTCGAGCTTTCCTCGCTCACGGCTCGGCCGGGTGAGACGCTCACCCTGGCCCTAAACCTCGACGCTCCGGAGGGCACGGTCCTCGGGGCGGCCCAGGGCTACGTCCGCTGGAACGCGAGCGCCCTCGACTTCGTCGGGCAGATCACGACGGAGGGCACGGTCGCGTTCCTGAACGACTCCCGTGCCGGGGCCGGAGAGATCCGCTTTGCGTCGTTCGGTCCACGCGGCATGGTGGAGGACGTGGTCACCCTCGCCTTCGAGGTGCGCGCCAGCGGTTACGACCGCGGCCTCTCGTCGCAGTTCGAGGTGGTTCGCTCCCTCGACTACGCCGAGCTCGACGTTCGATTCGAGGAGACGTCGATGGCCTCGCTCCCGTCGGCTCTGCTCGCGGAGCGTCTCGACTACGACGCGTGGGTCGAGCGCCTTGCACCGGGTGAGTCGTCGGGCCCGCTGATGGTGCAGATCGGAGAGGCGTCGATCTTCGGTGACGCGAACAACAGCGGCGCTCCGGAAATCACGGATGCCCTGCAGGCGGCTCGGATCGGTGTCGGAAACCCCGACGCAAGCTGCTTCGGCGGCAGCCCGACGGTGAACGTCGACTGCTTCGCCGCCAACGTCTTCCCCTTCAACACGGGTGGCGGCGGCAGCGATCTCGGTGACGCCGCGGACGACTGCGCTCCGGGTCTGGACGACTGCGCCGATGGCTCCAGCCAGGTGGTGGACGTGTCGGATGCGCTCCCGATCGCCCGCGAGGGCGTAGGAGACCTTCAGCCGATCGTCGGTGAGGCGATCCCGGGTCTCGCCACGCCCACGGACACCGCATGCGTGTTCGGCACCTTCGTCGCGAACAACCCGGGCGGACCGGGCTGTTCGGGCGCGAACGGCGTGGAGTTCCTGGTGGCCGACCAGACGCTCGGCAACGACTTCGTGTGGGTCCTGGACGCCGAATGGCGGGTAGGCGACGACGGCACGCAGGGCGTGTGCTCGGGCACGACGCCACCCGCCGGGTGCGACGCCAACGACGTGGTCACGGCGACGCTGACGATCGAGCCGGGGACGAGGGTCCTGGGGACCGACTCGGCCGCGATCATCGTGACGCGTGCGGGCCGGCTGATCGCCCGTGGATCGCAGTACGATCCGGTGGAGTTCAGCTGCTACGCGGACGAGCCGACCGGTTCCGGTCGTGAGCCCGCGTGCTGGCGAGGCGTCTACATCGCGGGGAACGCGCCCATCAACGAGCTCTTCGTCGATGGTGATGGCATGATCACGGTCCCGGCGGCCGTTCCGATCCCGTCGCGCAACTCCGGCACGGCGACCAACCAGTTCCTGGCCGAGGGCCTGCTGGCGGGCACGCCGAACCTCTTCTACGGGGGTGACAACGACGCCGACAGCTGCGGTGAGATCCGCTACGCGACGTTCAGCTACGGCGGACTGGCCGTTTCGGCCAACAACGAGCTCAACAACCTGACGATCGGGGCGTGCGGAACCGGCACCGTCCTCGAGTACGTGCAGGCGCACGCCGGGACCGACGACGGCGTGGAGCTCTTCGGCGGGTCCGTGAGTGCGAGCCACATCCTCGCCACGGCGAACCAGGACGATCAGGTCGACTACAACCTGGGGTACGACGGTACGCTGCAGTTCATCGCCATCCAGATGCTCACGGGCGGCGACGACGAGAACGGCGACAAGGGCTTCGAGGTCGACGGTGGTGAGTCGAACCTCACGGTCGCCGAGCAGCAGGCGGGTGGGGAGGTCACGAACGCCCAGGTATGGAACGTGACCTTCATCGGAGGTACGGACGCCGTGAACGACAAGAAGGCGTTCAACTACCGGAAGGGTGGCGGCGGAACGCTCCAGAACATGCTCGTTCTCGGTGCCGCGGACGTCTTCGACGTGGACGACGCGAGCAGCTGCGACCGCATCGGCGATCCGACCTTCCCGATGAACTTCGACTACACCGTGATCCTCGCATCGACTGCGATCACTTCCGGATGCACGACTTCCGGTGGGAATGCCACGGCGCTGCAGGACGATATCAACGCCAAGCGTGCCACGAACGGTACCACCGGCGTGGACGAGGGCACGATCCAGGTGCGCGCCACCTACGGGGGCGAGCTGGTGGATCCCTTCAACGTCGTTCTTCCGGACTTCCGTCCGGTCGGTAGCGGCGTCACGCTCATCGGTCAGACGATTCCCACGCCACCGGTCGGCTTCGCGCCTGCGAACTACCTGGGCGCGGTCGCGCCGCAGGGTCTCGGCGGTGGCTTCTCGTGGACCAGCGGCTGGACGCGTGGCTGGTTCAGCAGCTCCACGCCGTAGACTGCGCGTGCAGTAGCACCAACAGAGTACACGGAGTCCGGGGCCCGGTGGGAGACCGCCGGGCCCCGCTTCCGCTCCCGGGGAGTCGCGCTCGTGGCATCGAACCGATCGAGAAGTGCCCGAATCCGGGCGGCCCTTGCTGCGCTCCTGGCTGGAACGCTCTCGGGGTGCGAGGGCCCACCGCTCGTCCTGTGGGAGGAGCAGCCGCCGACCGGCTTCCTCGCCGTTGTCACGAACGTGACGGCGACCGAAGGTGTGCCGCTGGGATCGGACTGGCAGGTGGCGGTCGTGGAGCCGACGGGCACGTTCGACGTGGACCTGAAGCGGTCCGTGGACGTCGTGGACACGCTCGTCCTGCAGCTCCCCCCCGCGACCTACGACGTCACCCTCGAGGGTGCGGGTCCCGGCTGTACGACGCGGACCGGATTCACGCAGCGGGGAGTGATCTTCGACCCGGGCAACCTCACCACGATCCGCTTTCGGGTCGACTGCCAGCCATCTCTCGTCATCACCACGAAGACGGACGGGCTCGAGCCCGTCCTCGACAGCGCCTACACGTATGCCGTGACAGACTGGACCGGTCGCCTCGTCCGGGACGGCCTCGTCGGTCCCATGGATACCGTTCGCCTTTCCGGTCTCGACCCTGGCGAACACGAGGTGTCGCTCGGAGGTATCGCGGACAACTGCGTGGCGATCGGACAGGGAGGTCGCAGGATCGTTGCCGAAGTGGCGCCGCCTCGCGTCGGCCTGGCCCGATTCGCGCTGCAGTGCAACGATCCGCATACCCGCCCGCGGCTGGAGTTCGTGTCAGCCGGTCGTGCGGAGAACGCCACCTTCGTCTACTTCGAGTTCACCGACCCCGGTTCGGACCGCACCGGATTCCCCGACTTCGACCGTTTTGACTGGGACGTGACGGACTGTCGGGCGAAGTCGCTGGAGCGGGGGGTGCTGCGGTCGTATCGTGGCCTGCAGGAGGTTGGTTCGCCCGTGTACCGAGCCGATCGGGGTGCGGTCGTGTTCGTGATCCCGGTCGAGCTCCCGGAGCCGGGATCGACGGGACGGCGGTGTCTCGGGATCCGAGGGTGGGACACGGAAGGGAACACCACCAGCCTTTTGGAGAGCGAGCTCGACATGAGGGTTGGGCTGCCTCCCGAGGCGGAGGTCGCCTCCGCTCGCGTGACCCAGTCCGGGGGTCGGGCGGTTCTCCGCACGGTTCTCAGCGTGTCCGACCCGGATGCGGACTACGCGGGAGCGTTCGTGGCCTTCGAGCTGGAGGACGGGACGCTGGGAGCGGTCGACGGGCGGACCGAGACGTGGCTCCCGAACATCCACGGCTTCCCGATCGGGACGCCGATCGCCGACTTCCGTCTGGATCGGCTGCCGTTCTCCCTCGATCGGATCGAGCGGATCCTCTACTACCTCGTGGACCGCGGCGGGAACATGCGGATCGAGTCGTGTCGGCTGACCGTTCCGTCCAGCTAGCGTCCACCCCCGGAATCGACGAGGAGTCGCACCGGCTCCAGCCCCTCGGCTGAGCTCCTCTCCACGACCGTCCAGACCGTATCTCCGCGCACGACCGGGTCCGGTGTGTCGGGAAACGGGGTGAACCGAACGAGCTCCGGGAGTCGCACGTGCCCTCGCAGCGAGCCGTCCGCCGAGAAGAGGTCGAACGTGCCCCGTCCCGACTCGATCCAGAGCACATGCGGCAGCCCGCCCATGGCCCACGTCGGGTTGGACGGAACCGTGTCGCTGGGCTGACCTCCCCAGACCCAGAATCCGTCGCCGGCGGGCAGGATGCGCACGACCGGTGGCTTCACGGTCGGGATCGCTGGTCCCGTCCATCGCCATCCAGCCGTATCCGTGGCTTCGGCCGGCGGATCGCGCTCCTCGCGCGACTGCATCATGACCGTCCACGTGAGTGCGGTGTGCGACCGCTCCATCTGAGAGACCTCGACGGGATCGTCCGCCGGCTCGACCACGACCTCCGATTCGGAACCGGACGCATCGCGGAGACCGAGTCGGAACTCGGATGAGCAACTGAACGCGACGACGCCGTTCGGAGTCATGGCCCAGGTGGGGGAGGGGAGGTAGCGCTCACGAAGATCCGCGAACCACCCCAAGCCGAAGCTCGGGTCCGGCGCGTGGCACTCCGGATCGGTGAAGCGCAGCTCGATCGTATCCGAGGGCGTACCGGGCTCGCGCGGGACGAACGTGTACCCCCCACGCAGCCCGGGCGCTTCATACCCGATCCAGATCCGCCCCTCGCGATCCGTCGCGATCGCCTCGCTCCCCCAGAGGTGGAGGGTCCGGGGCGCGGACCACTGTTCCCGCGCACCGTCGCGGTCGAAGGATACGATCCGACCGAGCGCGCCATCCCGCGCGACGAAGCCGCCGTCCGGAAGCGCGGCGATCCCCGTAACCCGAGCCGAGTCCTCGAGGGTGACGACCGCCGTCGCGTGCCCCTCCCGGAGCAGGAGGATCCCGAATCGTCGATCAGCGACGGCCATCGTGCCGTCCGGCGAGACCGCGAGCGCCTCGACCTCGTGGAGCTCGACCCCCTCGGGGAGCGCGTACCGGGCGTCTACGACCAGGAATGCCGTGTCCGCCGTGCGAACGGCGCGGCGCTGATCGGGTGCTGCCTCGAAGCCGTCCTGGTCCGCGGCACAGCCCGTCGCTGCGAGAGCCAGGACCGCGAGGCCCGTGACCACCACGCGACGCACGGAGACCCGGAACACCGTCCGGGACGTGCGGCCAGCGGGTCCTGATCCGGTCGTCGCGCACGATCCACGAGCCACAGTCAACCGTCTCCCTCCACCTCTTCGGCGAACGGGGTTCGCCGCGCTACGCGAAAGTCGGCGAAAAGTCGAACGGGTCGGCTGCGTCGTCTACGGGTCTAGCGCCGAGAATCGCCGAGTGGAGAGGTTGTGACGTGGTGTTTACCGGAGTGACACCCAACAGGTCGCTGTGCGGCAGAGCTTTCCGCGCTCTGTCTCCGCTCTCCATGGGCCTCTCGTGCTTCGCTTCTCCGCACGCCTCGCCGTCGGCCACCGCCCTGTGGGGCTCGCGGCGGCTCTCAGCGCCTGCCTGAGCGTCTCGTGCACGGACGCCTCCGGACCTTCCGTCGTCACCTGCGAGTCCTCCAAGACCTTCGTGCCCAGGGTGGGAGACGTTCTCGAGCCCGACGGGCTGGTGGGGTCGGGCGTATGCGTGGAAGCGGAGGACGGAGGCGAGTTCCTCATCGTGGTCGCGATCACCTCACCGACCGCCGGAGCTCGACGCGTCGACATCCTCGGGACGGACTTCGGGCCCGGCGACGAGCGGGTCCTCGAGCGTCCTTCACCCTCGCCGGGGTCCGTCGCCCGGCTCCGCCCGGAACGGCCCTCGGCCGCGATCGCGGTGGACCTGCGGCTCCGCCTCGCGGAGAGCAAGGAGCTCCGGTCTCGAATAGGCTCTCGGCGAACGGGCGACGGGTCGATGGGTGCCGCCGGCCCCCTTGCAGGACCGCTGCCGCGCGGGGGTTCGCCACCCGTGCCCGGGGCGATCGTCGAGTACGACACGTCGGTTTCCTGCGACACGGGGTCGGATGTTCGGGGCGGGCGCGTCGTGGCGGTCACGGAACGGGCTGTCGTCGTCGTCGACACCCTCGCCGGGTCGACGGGTTTCGGCGAAGACCAGCTCACCTCCTTCGGCGAGTTCTTCGACGAGTCGGTCCACCCCACGCTGACGACCGCGTTCGGACAGCCGTCCGACGTCGACGGAAACGGGCGGGTGGTGCTCTTTTTCACTCCGGCCTCCAACGCGCGCAGGCCGGCAGGCACCGTGGGCTTCGTGGGCGGCTACTTCTGGGCCGGCGACCTCTTCCCGGC
>JANQME010000252.1 GCA_028280205.1 Longimicrobiales bacterium | reverse complement strand
CGGATCGTGAGCCGATCCTCCTCGAGGTGCACGACCTTCCCGATGATGCCCCCATTCGTGATGATCTCGTCGCCCTTCGCGATCGCCTTGAGCATCTCGTCGTGCCTCCGTCGCTCCTTCGCCTGGGGGCGCAGGAGGAGGAAGTAGAAGATGGCGAAGATCAACCCCATCTGAACGAGGAAGATCGTCATGTCGTTGCCGCCTTCGCGCGGCACCGCAAAGAGAAGATCGAGAGGGGTCACCGTGGACTCCGTGCGTCGCGATATCGTTCGAGCCAGTCCCGCCGCCACCCGTCGAAGGTACCGTCGACGATCCGGGCCCGGGCCTCCTCGCCGAGGCGGACGAGGAAGCGGAGGTTGTGGATCGAGAGCAGCCGCACCGGGAGCCACTCGGAGGAGACCACCAGGTGGCGGAGGTACGCGCGGTCGTACCGGGAGCAGGTGTAGCAGTCGCACCCGGGATCGATCGGCCGCGTGTCTTCGCGGAAGCGCGCGGCCTTCAAGTTCACCTGGCCTTCTGCCGTCGTCCAGGCAGTTCCGTGGCGCGCGTTGCGGGTGGGCGCGACGCAGTCGAAGAGGTCGCATCCGCGGGCGACGGCCTCGAGCAGGTCGTCCGGGTAGCCGACGCCCATGAGGTAGCGTGGGCGGTCCGGGGGGAGCACGTCGTCGAGAAGCTCCAGCGTCCGCCACATGTCTTCCTTGGCCTCGCCCACGCTCAGGCCGCCGATCCCGTAGCCCGGCCAGTCGGCGACGTCCATGAACTGCCGGGCGTGCTCGCGCCGGAGGTCGTCGAAGACGTTGCCCTGGAGCACGGGAAGGAGCGCCTGGTCGGGAACGGAGCGCTCCTCGGCGATGCGCTCGAAGCGTGTCCTGCACCGCTCGAGCCAGGCCAGCGTCCGACGGTTCGCCGCCTCCGCCGTCGCGCGGTCGCAGCCGCCCGGCGGACACTCGTCAAAGGCCATGATCACGTCCGCACCGAGGGTCCGCTGGATCTCCATGACGGACTCGGGCGTGAAGGTGTGCAGGGAGCCGTCGATGTGGCTCCGGAAGTCGACCCCGCCGTCGTGGACGTCCCGGATCTCGGCGAGCGAGAAGACCTGGTAGCCGCCCGAGTCGGTCAGGGTCGGACCGTCCCAGCGCATGAAGTCGTGCAGCCCGCCCAGCTCGTGGACCAGCTCGTGGCCCGGTCGCAGGTAGAGGTGGTACGTGTTGGCCAGCACGACCCGGGCCTGCAGCGCGTGCACCTCCTCCATGATGAGGCCCTTCACCGTGCCGGCCGTGCCGACCGGCATGAAGGCCGGGGTGGCGACGTCGCCGTGCGGGGTCGAGAAGGTCCCCGCGCGGGCGGCTCCGTCCGTGGCGTGGAGCTCGAAGTCGAACATGCCGGAATGTAGCGGCGACCTTCCAACCCTCCGGGCGGTCGCGTCGTCCCATTCATCGACCGGGTTGATTTGCGCTACATACTATGGCACACATAGTATGTGACGCCGACCTGAACGGGAGGACGGGGACGGATGACGCTGGAACGGGAGTGGATGCGCGGCGCGGCGCCCCTCGCGGTGCTGACGCTGCTGGAGCGGCGAGAGATGTACGGCTACGAACTGGTCGAGGCGCTGGAGCGCGACACGGACGGACTGCTCGCCATGGGGCAGTCCACGGTCTACCCCCTCCTCTACAACCTCGAGGGGAAGGGCCACGTCGAGGCGGTACGGCGCACCGCTCCGAGCGGGCGCGAGCGGAAGTACTACCGCATCACCGAGGACGGCCACGCGTGGCTCGCGAGGCAGCGCTCGCAGTGGCAGACGCTCGTCGAGGCGATGACGATCCTCGGGATCGCCGACGCGGAGCCGAAGGGATGACGCACGCCGACGGCGAGACGCTTCCCGCGGACATCGAAGCGCTGATCGCCCGCGTACTCGAGGTCGCCGACCTGGAGCTCACGGACGGGCGGGCCGAGGTCGAGCGGGAGCTGCGCGCCCACTTCGAGGACGGACTCGCGGCCGGCACGCCGCCCGGAGAGCTCGTGGTGCGCTTCGGCGATCCGGTACGGGCAGGACGGAGAATCGCGAGGACGCGGCCCCGGGCGGCGGCGCGCGGTCGAGGAGAACGAGGTGACAAAGGGAGGTGGTGGATGTCGATGGGAACGTGGACGACGGAGCTTCGGCGGGCGGTGCGGGGGGTGATTCGGGCGCCCGCCTTCACCGGCGTCGTGGTGCTGACGCTGGCGCTGGGCGTGGGGGTCAACACGGCGATCTTCTCGGTCCTGCACGCGGTCCTGCTGCAAGATCTCCCCTATCCCGACCCCGACCGGCTGGTTCGGGTCTACGAGGGACACGCGGAGTGGGGCGACATCGAGTACCTCCGCGCCCCGGTCGTGACCGAGTGGCGCGACTGGGACGAGGTCTTCACCGAGCTGACCGCCTTCTACACCTACCGCGAGGTCGGCGCCGACCTGACCGACGGCGACGTCCCGGAGCGCATCGACGTGCTCCCGGTCACCGCCGGCTACTTCGAGACGCTCGGGCGCGCGCCTCTCCTCGGCCGCACCTTCGTCGAGGAGGAGAGCTGGGGCCCCGGGGAGTCCGACGACAACGACGTGCCGGCCGCGAACGTGGCGGTGATCAGCCACCGGCTCTGGCAGAGCCGGTACGGCGGCGACCCCGACATGGTGGGCCGCTCCATCGTGCTGGACGGCCGGAGTCGCGAGGTCGTGGGCGTCATGCCCGAGGCCTTCCGGGATCCGCTCGGGACACCGGCCGACGTGTGGACGCCGCAGGACATGCGGCCGGGAGGCGGGAACAGCTTCGGCAACTTCTTCCTCACCGGTGTGGCCCGTCTGCGCGACGGGGTGTCGCTCGAGGCGGCGCAGTCGCGGCTCGACGTGCTCTCCACCGCCTACGGCGAAGCGGAGCCGGAGCTCGACGGCTCCCGTCTGGTGATCCGTCCCCTCCAGGCCGACCTGGTCGGGCAGACGCGCCAGACCATGCTCTGGATCCTGGCCGGCGCGGCCGCGCTCGTGCTCCTCACCGCGTGCGTGAACGTGGCGAACCTCCTGTTCGCACGCGGTCTCGGGCAGGATCGGGCGCTCGCCCTGCGCTCCGCGCTCGGATCGGGCCGGGCGCGCCTCGTGACGTCCATCCTGATGGAGAACGGGATCCTCGCGCTCCTCGGCGGAGGGTTCGGGCTCGCCTTCGGCTGGCTCGGGCTACGGGCCCTCCTGGGGATCGCGCCGGACGCCCTCCCCACCGTGACCGAAGTGCGCTTCGGCGTCCCCGTCTTCCTCTTCGCGCTGACCGTCACGGCCGGGGCGCTGCTCGTCTTCGGACTCACGCCGGCGATGCGCATGTCGCGCACCCAGCCGGCGGACGTCCTGCGCTCCGGGGACCGCGCATCCACGCTGGGCCGGGCCGCGCGCAGGCTGCGCGACGGACTCGTGGTCGTGCAGGTCGCCGCCGCGCTGGTGCTGGTGACCGGTGCGATCCTCCTGACGCGCAGCTTCGACCGCCTCCTCGACGTCCCGCTCGTGGTCGAGCCGGAGGGCGTCTACACCTTCGAGGTGCACACGCCGACGTCGCGCTACGGCACGCCGGAGGAGCGCGTCGCCTTCCACCGGACATTCCAGGAGCGCCTCCGCGCTCTGCCGGGGGTCGCGTCGGTCGGCGCGGTCTCGTGGCTGCCCGTGAACGGACCGTACCACAGTTGGGGTGCGCGCTGGGATCGGACGGCGGACGACTCCGAGGAGGAGAGCTGGGAGAGCACCGATGTCCGCATCATCGAGGGCGACTGGTTCGAGACGATGGGGATCGAGGTGCTGCGCGGCTCGCGACCGGGCGAGGTCGATCCCGACGGAGAGGCCGTGGCATGGCTCAACCGTTCGATCGCCGAGTCGCTGATGGGCGACACCAATCCCATCGGCCAGAGCGTGACCGTCGGCGGCACGCAGGCCCGCGTCGCCGGCGTCGTCGAGGACGTTCCCGTCGCGAGCCGTGGAGACCTCCGCCCGAAGACGTACCTTCTGCACGCGCACGCAGACGGTCGAAACTGGGCACTGATCCAGACCGTCCGGACGAACGCATCCGCCGAGTCCCTCCTCGGAGGAGTGCGCGCGGAGCTCTCCTCGCTGGACGCCGGCCTGGTCGTCTACCGGGCCCGCCCGTACACGGACGTGCTGGCGGCCGTGCGGGCGCAGGACCGATTCGCCACGACGCTGATGACGGCGTTCGGGCTGCTCGCCCTCGCCCTCTCCCTGATCGGCACCTACGGCGTTCTGGCCGGAACGGTCGCCTCCCGCAGCCGCGAGATCGGCATACGGATGGCGCTCGGAGCGGACGCGGGGGCCGTCCGGTCGATGGTGCTGCGCTACGCGGCCGCGCTCACCGTACCCGGCGTGCTGCTCGGTACGGGGATCGCGTGGGCCGCGAGTCGGTGGATCGAGGCGCTCCTCTTCGGCGTGACCGCCGCGGATCCGATCGCGTACGTGGGCAGCATCGGGGTCTTCGCAGCGGTCGGGGCCCTGGCCGGATGGCTCCCGGCCCGCCGCGCCACGAGCGTCGACACCGTGGAGGTGCTCAGCGCGGAGTGATCGCCATCGCATCGCCGTACGAGTAGAAGCGGTATCGCTCGGCGACCGCCTCCGCATACGCCGCCATCGTACGCTCGTGCCCCGCGAGCGCCGACACGAGCATGAGCAGGGTGGAGCGCGGAAGGTGGAAGTTGGTGATCAGCCCGTCCACCACGCGGAAGTCGTAGGGAGGGCGAATGAACAGGCGGGTCTCCCCCTGCCCCGCACGGAGGCGTCCGGTCTCGTCGGCTACGCTTTCGAGCGTCCGGACGGCGGTCGTGCCGACCGCCCAGATCCGCCCTCCGCCCGCCCGCGCCGCCTCGACCGTCCGGGCCGCCTCGGGCGGCACGGAGTACCACTCCGCGTGCATCCGGTGCTCTGCGGGGTCGTCGACCTCCACCGGGCGGAACGTGCCCACTCCCACGTGCAGCGTCACCTCGGCCCGGCGGACCCCGAGCGCGTCGAGCCGCTCGAGGAGCGCCTCGGTGAAGTGGAGTCCCGCCGTAGGCGCGGCGACGGAGCCGCGCTCGGCGGCGTAGACGGTCTGATAGCGGGCGCGGTCCTCGGGCGTATCCGGCCGCTCGATGTACGGAGGGAGCGGTACGTGCCCGAACCGCTCGAGCGCCTCGGACACGGGCAGCTCGGAGCGCAGGCGCACGACGCGGTTCCCCGACGGGAGCGTGTCGACGATCTCGACCTCCAGCTCGTCCGCGACGACGACCTTCCGCCCCGGTTTGAGCTTCCTCCCCGGGCGGACGAGCGCCTCCCAGGTGCGCGAGTCGGGATCCCAGGCCGAATCGGTCCCGCGATCGTCCTCGACGAGCTCGCCTCCTACGACACGATCGCCCTCGTCGACGAACGGACGCACGAGGAGCACCTCCACCTCGGCGCCCGTCGGCTTGCGGCCCAGCAGACGCGCAGGGAAGACGCGGCTTCGATTCACCACGAGCACGTCGTCGGGGTGCATCAGCTCGGGGAGCTCGACGAAGCGCCGGTGCACGAAGGCCCCGGACGGGGGCACCACGAGCAGCCGGCTTCCGTCCCGGCGTGCGGCGGGCCGCTGGGCGATGAGCTCGGGCGGTAGCTCGTAGTCGAAGTCGCCGACCTTCACGCCGGGCCGGCTCGCCTCGGCCAGGCGGCCGCCAGGAGCACGGTCGGCGGCCGCCTCGTCATTCCTCGACGAAGAGCGAGCCCTGTCCGGGTGCACCCCCGTCCGATTCGGGGAGCGTGTACCCGAAACGCCGGAAGGCACGCGGCGTCGCGACCCGGCCCTGCGGAGTACGCTGGAGGAACCCCTCCATGATGAGGAAGGGCTCGTAGACCTCCTCCAGCGTCGTGGCGTCCTCACCCATGGCGACAGCGAGCGAGTTCAGCCCCACCGGTCCACCCTCGAACTTCTCGATGAGCGTCTTGAGGACGTGGGCGTCCATCTCGTCCAGTCCGTACTCGTCGACGTCGAGGAGGGCGAGCGCGTCCTGCGCGACGGTGGCGTCGATGCGCCCGTCCGCCCGCACCTGTGCGAAGTCGCGCACCCGGCGCAGGAGGCGGTTGGCCACTCGGGGGGTGCCCCGGGAGCGTCGGGCGATCTCGAACGCCCCCTCCTCCGTCGCGTCGACGCCCAGGATGTCGGCGCTGCGCCGCACGATCGTGACGAGCTCTTCGGGCGGGTAGTAGTTCATGCGCTGAACGATCCCGAAGCGGGCGCGCATCGGTGCGGTCAGCGAGCCGAAGCGGGTCGTGGCGCCCACCAGGGTGAAGCGCTCGATCTTCATCGTCATCGTCTGAGCCCTGGGCCCGTCCGAGAGGCGGATGTCGACCTGCCAGTCCTCCATGGCCGGGTAGAGGAACTCCTCGATGATGGGACGGAGACGGTGGATCTCGTCGATGAAGAGGATGTCGCCCTCGCGCTGGTTCGTGAGGATCCCGACCAGGTCGGCGGGCTTCTCGAGCACCGGCCCCGAGGTGGTCTTGATGTTCACGCCCATCTCACGGGCGAGGAGCGAAGCCAGCGTCGTCTTGCCCAGCCCGGGCGGGCCGTGGAAGAGGATGTGGTCGAGCGGCTCTCTGCGCTGCGTGGCTGCCTCGATCGCGATCGAGAGCGCCTCGCGCACCTTCGCCTGACCGATGAACTCCGCCAACCGGTCGGGTCGGAGCGACGGCTCCACCCGCAGGTCGTCGTCGAGCGACTCGGGTGTGGTGATATGGGTGTGCTCGGTCATCGAATATGCGTCCCGCCTACCCGGCCAGCGCCATGCGGATCAGCTCCTCGGTGGTCTTCGGGGCCCCGGCCTCCAGGACGTCGCGCACCGCACGATCCGCGTCGCCGAAGGTGTAGCCCAGGGCGACGAGTGCCTGGACCGCCTCCTGCGCTCCGCCCGGCCGATCGGTGTCCCTGGGCGTGACGATCGCCAGATCGTCGACCTTGTCCGCGAGCTCCAACGCGATCTTCTCCGCCTTTTTGCGACCGATGCCGCTCACCTGCTGCAGCACGGCGTGATCCTTCTCCACGAGGGCGCGGGCGAGACGCTCGGCCGTGAACGTCGACATCATCGCGAGCGCCACCTTGGCGCCGACCCCCGAAGCGGTGAGGAGCCGCTGAAAGAGCGTGCGCTCGAGCGGGTCGAGGAAGCCATACAGCGCGGCCGAGCTGTCCGTAACGACCTGCAGGGTGCGCAGCTCGACCGTCGCACCCGGCGTCGGCATGCGCTGCAGGACGGTGAGCGGAAGCTCGACCTCGTACACGACCCCGCCGGTCGTCTCGATCTCGACGCGGTCCGTGTCGCGGGCGAGCAGGACGCCTCGAAGCCTCGAGATCATCCGGGCCGACCCCCCAGGAGGCAGTGGCACAGGGCCACGGCGACGCCGTCCGCCGCGTCGGCGGGCGACGGTGCCTCGCGGAGCCGGAGCTGCTGCTTGACCATGTAGCCGACCTGCTCCTTCGTGGCGTTGCCGGTCCCGACGACCGCCTTCTTGATCTGCCGTGGCGCGTACTCGGCAATCATACATTCGTGGTGGGCCGCGGCCAGCAGGATGGCACCCCGGGCATGACCGAGCTTGAGGGCGCTCTTCGCGTTCTTGCCGTGGAAAACCTCCTCGACCGCCACCACGGCCGGCCGGTGCCGTTCGATCAGGGAGAGAACCCCCTCGTGGATCTCCCGGATGCGCACCGGCAACCGCTCCTTCGCCGACGTGCGGATCACGCCGCACTCCACCAGCGTGACGCGCAGGTGATCGTCGCGGCGCACCACCCCGTAGCCGGTGGCGGCGGTTCCCGGGTCGATGCCGAGGACGAGGCTTCCGTCGCGCGCCTCCCCGCGCGCGCCCGTCACATCGCCTCGGCGAGAACGGCCTCGTCGATGTCCGCGTTCGAGTGGACCTTCTGCACGTCGTCGAGGTCGTCGAGGGCGTCCATGAGCTTCAGGAGCTTCTCGGCGTCCTTGCCGCCCACGGCAATCTCGTTCGTCGGGATCCGGGTGAGCTCGGCCGAAGACACCTCGACGCCCGCCTGCTCGAGCCCGTCCTGCACCGCCGCGAAGTCGGCGAGCTCGGTCGTGATCACGAACTCCTCGCCGTCACCGTTCACGTCCTCGGCCCCGGCCTCGATCGCGGCCAGGAAGACCGTGTCCTCGTCGTACTTCGAGGCATCGACGACGAGCTGGCCCTTGCGGTCGAACTGCCACGCCACCGAGCCGTCCGTGCCCAGGCTGCCGTCGTGCTTGGTGAGCGCGTGGCGCACGTCCGCGACAGTCCGGTTGGTGTTGTCGGTGAGGCATTCGATGAAGAGCGCGATCCCGCCGGGGCCGTACCCCTCGTACGTCGTCTCCTCGTAGTTGACGCCCTCGAGCTCGCCCGTCCCCTTCTTGATGGCGCGCTCGATGTTCTCCAACGGCATCGAGTTCTGCTTTGCCGTGTCCACGGCGAGACGGAGCCGCGCGTTGAAGTCGACGCTGCCCCCGCCCTCCCGGGCCGCCACCGTGATCTCACGGATCAGCTTGGTGAACAGCGCTCCGCGCTTCGCATCGTTGACGCCCTTCTTGCGCTTGATCTTCGACCATTTGTTGTGGCCGGCCACGAAACCTCCGGATGCCTGCTACGTCGAACGGGAGGGAGAAGGTACCGAGGAGGGCGCCCGACCATCAATCGCGCGTACGGAGTGCCCGTCCTCGCCGACCGGCCCACCGGGTCAGCGGAAGCCGCCGAAGCCCTGGGCGCGGTTGAAACGGTTGTTGACGACGTTGTTGTAGATCGAGCCGAACTGGATTGAGAGCCCGACAGACAACCGATACCGGAAGCTCGTCTCCTGCTGCTGGAGGCGGAGGAGCCGCTCCTCGTCGGACACGCCTTCGGCCGAGAGGTAGAGCTGGTCCTGGACCCACTCGACGTTCCCGTCGAGCTCCACGCTGAGTCCGCGCACGATCCGGACTTCCAGATCGCCTCGCAGCGAGATGTTGTACAGCCCTTCTTCGTACTCCTCCGTGTTCGGGAGGAAGATGAACTGCGACCCGGTGATGGAGAGACCCGCTTCACCCCACGTCTGCCTCTGGGAGAGGTCGATCTCGAGCGCGTGCTCGAACCGGGTCTCGTACATCTCGTCGAAGATGGTTCGCTCCAGGTAGGCCCGGTACGCGGGTCCGATCCGGTACGTCGCGGTCAGGGCACGGCGGGTGGCCTCCTCGTACGGAAAGACGCTGTACTCGAGGGCCGGCGTAACCTCCCACCGGAACGACTGGTTGAAACGCACGACGCGGGCGACTTCGGCCCGGGCGCCGAGGGACCAGTGCTCGCTCAGCGCGTACGCGAGGTACGGGCGGAAGCCCCAGTCGTAGCGGGAGTCGGTGAAGGTGGAGCCCTCCAACAGGAACTCGCGCTCGCTGTAGAAGAAGTTCGTGCCGAGATTGAACTTCCAGGTGGGCGTGATCCGCGACGCTTCGAGGCGTGAGAAAAACCGGCGCTCCTCCTCGTTCGACTCGCCCTCGAGATCGCCGCTCACGTCGATCTCGAAGACCCAGAGATTCCACGGGTCGTTCACCTCCTGGGGAGACACGAGGCGTTCGCTCGGGTCGACACCCGCCGGCGCCAGACCTTCGACGCGCGCCAGACCCGAGTACCCCTGAACGGTCCCGAAGCGCGCCAGCCCGATGCTGATCGCATTCGTGAGGGCGTCGAGGCGCTCGCGGTCGGTGTCCGTGGAGAGCGTCTGGACGAGCATCGCGTCGAGGTACCCGTCCGCCGAGACTCGTCCCGCGAAGTCGAGGAGGTACTCCCGGCCCCCGGCCCCGGTCTGCACGCTCGAGATGATCAGATGGACGTCCGACACCATGGGGTCGTTCACCCAGTCGACCCAGTCGATCTCGGTCCGGTAGTACTGGGAGTTGCAGCCGGGGCCGTCGCAGTCGAAGAAGACGCGGGGTCGGCCGTTCACCTGCTGTGCCGAGGCTTCGCCGGGCGTCGCAGGGAGAAGACACAGCAAGAGCAGCGCGACCCAGATCGGGCCGCGGGTCGTGCGTTCAGGCAGAATGGCGGGGGAGGGGTTGGTCGGCCGTCGAGCGGGACCGGAGGAGGAGGGTCGGACGCTTCTTCGACACCGGCCGGAGCGGAAACGTTCGAACGCGTGGCCGGCCCATCAGCGGTCCGAGCCGGCCTGCAGCGCGGGAGCACGCCGTGCCCGGCTCGCCTGCTCGAACGCATGGGCGTACGAGAGGAGCCGGTCCTCGCTCCACTTGTCGCCGATGAACGCAACCACGAACGGGGTGCCGTCGTCGTAGTAGCCGAACGGCACGGTCACCGTGGGCACTCCGAGGTCGTTGATGATGTTGCTCGGGAGCTCGGCCCAGTTGTTCGGTGCGTAGTCGGGTCGTTCCGGGTCCTCGACGACCGGTCGGTTCGGTGTGCCGGCCTGAGGGAAGAAGAGCCCGTCGAGGTCGTGCTCCTCGAGCACCCGCCGGAAGACGCCTCGAACGCGGTGTCGCCATGCCTGGTAGGCATCGCCCTCGTCGGTCGCGCTCGGCCGCGCCGGTCCCGGAGCCGGGGAGCCGTCTCGCCGACGCCCCCGCGTCCACTCACGACCGCTCAGCGCCTCCCACTCCTCGATCGTATCGAAGGGCGCGTCCGGTCCGAGCCCCCGCAGGTAGCGGAACATGTCGTAGGTGCCCTGGGACGGCACGCTCGAGCGTTCGGCGTACGCCTCCACGAAGTCGGTGCCGGCGAAGGGGTCTTCGATCACCTCCGCACCCAGCCCCTTCAGCGCGTCGATCGCCTGCTCGTACTGCTCCGCCGTGGCCTCGGCGAGTGGGAGGAAGTCGGTGCGCCACCCCGGACCCACGAGGCCGAACCGCCGTCCGTCGAGCGAGCCGACGTCGAGGGCCGCGACGTATCCGCTCTCCGGCATGTGGCCCTCGGAGGCGAAGGTCGCGAGGTCTTCGGTCGTCGGGCCGGCGATCACGTCGAGCACGATCGCGGCATCGCGCACCGTACGCGCCATCGGACCGACCACGTCCACGTAGGTGCCGCTGAGCGGGACCACTCCCTCCAGCGGAACGAGCCCGTAGGTGGGCTTCACCCCCACCAGCGCCTGCGCGGACGAAGGATTCTGGATCGAGCCGCCGGTCTCCGTCCCGAGTCCGAGCACCGCGAAGCTCGCGTTGACCGCGGTGGCCGTTCCGCCGCTCGAGCCGCCCGGCACCTTGTCCACGTTGTACGGGTTGAGCGTGGCCCCCGCCACGGAGCTGTTCGTACGCGTCCCATGGCCGGCGAAGTCGGGCAGGTTCGTCTTGCCGAGAATGATCGCGCCAGCCCGACGCAGCCGCGTGACGACCGCCGCGTCGTCGCCGGGGATCATGTCGACGCCGCCCGCCGCCGAGGAGAAGCCCTCCCAACCGGCCGTCGTGACGAGTCCCCCGTAGTCGATGTTGTCCTTGATCACGATGGGCACGCCGTGCAGCGGGCCACGTGGGCCGGAGCCCGCGTACTCGACGTCCAGCGCCTCGGCGGTCGCGAGCGCGTGCGGGTTCATCGAGATGAACGCGTTGTAGGTGCTCTCGTACCGGGAGATCCGGGCCAGGAAAGCCCGCGTCAGCTCGACCGCGGTGAAGCGGCCTTCGGCGTAGCCCTGCGCGACGTCGTCCACGGTCATCTCGACGACGTCGATCGCCTGGGCCCGCAGGGGGGCAACACCCCCGGCGAGTCCGACGAGCAGCGCAGCGAGGAACGTGCCGATCGGGAGGGCGCCGATCGGAGACTCGAGATCCGTACGTGAGCGCATGTCCCGGATCGGTGTGCGTGGTGGGGAGGGAACGATCGACGGGGCCGGGTCAGCCGAGGGGCGGCCTGCGGAGGTGCCAGTCCGTACGCTTCTGGAACGCGTGTGCGACGCTGAGGATCCGGTCGTCCTCGAAGAGCTGTCCGAGCAGCGTCGTCGTGAGCGGCATCGTCGTCGGGCCGTCGTCGTCCGGGTTGCGCACGCCGAATCCGTACGGGACGATCGCGGCCGGGTTGTTCGTCTGGTTCGTGAGGCCGACGTGTCCGGAGCCGGACACGAACATGTCGACGTCCGCCATCGCCTCCTGCATCTCCTTCATGAGGATGAGCCGGCGGCGCTGACTCTGCACGTAGTCGAGTGCGCGCACGTCACGTCCGCGCCGGAAGCGCGTGCGTCGCCGCTGTTCGCGTGGGTCCAGCCCCTCCGGCACCGGTTCGGGCTCTTCGCCGTCGGGTGAGACCCAGAAGTCGAAGGCGGCCGAGGACTCGACGCCGAGCGAGTTCGAGCGCCCATCGGGGATCTCGCTCATCTCGCTGAGCCGTGCGCCCATACCCTCGAGCTGGTCGAGGAAGTCGCGCGGGGCGTCCTCGTCGAAGCCGATGCGGTAGGCGCCGAGGTCGGCGTCGGGATCGAAACGGAAGGGCGCGGTGAGTGACGAGGGGTCGTTCTCGCTCGCGCCGCGGATCTCGTTGAACACGAGTGCACAGTCCTCGATCGACCGGCACATCGGCCCCGCCTTGTCCATGCTCCAGGAGAGGACCATGCCGCCGTATCGGCTCACCCGTCCGAAGGTGGGGCGCAGCGCACTCAGGCCGTTGCGCCGGGACGGGGACACGATCGATCCCTGCGTTTCGGTCCCGATCGCGAAGGCGACCGCGGCGGCCGCGGTCGCCGAACCGGGTCCGGCCGACGAGCCGCTCGAGCCCTCGTCCACGTTCCATGGATTCCGGGTCTGTCCGCGATACCAGCGATCCCCCGCCGCGAATTCGCCCGTGGCCAGCTTGGCGATGAGGACCGCCCCGGCCTCGCGGAGCCGCACCACGACGTCGGCATCTTCCTCCACGACCTGGTCCTGGAAGTCGGCCGAGCCCCAGGTGGTGCGCGTGCCCTTCACCGTGAAGAGGTCCTTCACGCCGTACGGGATGCCGTGCAGCGGACTCCGGGGACCGCCGTTGCGCAGGTCGGCGTCGGCCTGCTGGGCCTCCTCCATCGCCCGCCCCTCCAGGATCGACACCGCACACAGGAGCACCGGGTCGTACCGCTTCATCCGGTCCAGGTAGATCTCGGTCAGCTCGACGGACGAAACGTGGCGCCCCCGGATCATGGCGGCGAGGCGCGAGACGGGCAGGAAGGCGATCTCCTCCGGATCACCGGGCACGGGTCCTTCCCAGGGCGGGATCGGGATCGCGTGCGTCTCGAACGGGTCGACTCCCGCGTCGTGCCACTTTCGGTACAGCGCACCGGTCCCGCCCGGGTACGCCTGGTACACGAGCGCCGGGTGCTCCCCGTTTCCGAGCGGGACCGGCGGGGGCGCCTCCTGCGACTGCCGTGCCAGGGCGAGGGCGAAGTCGGGGTCGTCCCGGAGGGTCGGGTCGCGGGCGAGGAGCGCCGACGGGGTCACGGCACCCGCGGTGAGCGCGGCCGCCGCCGAGCGCAGAAAGTCCCTCCGTTCCAACCCTCGCAAGGCGTCCAAAGCTCCCGCTCCGTCCCGTCTGCAGCTCATCCGTTCCCCTTCGTTCCGAAACCAGCGGGGGAGGATGTTGCAGCGGCCGGGCCACGGCAAGGCGGTCGGAGCACGGGGGAACCCACCGCGATCGGCGAGCTGCCCGACCGTTCGGTCACAGGCCTGTCGCGAAGTCGCTCCGAACTACAGGAAGAGGGTCGCCTCGACCGCGAGGCCCGGTCCGAACGCGAGCGCGACACACGGGAGCTCCGCGCCCGCCGCTCGCAGCCGCTCCAGGATGAAGAGGATCGTCGGCGACGACATGTTTCCGCGCTCCGCGAGGATCGCGCGGGCGGTCTCGTTCGCCTCCGGCGCAAGACCCAGGGCCGATTCGACGGACGTCAGGATCCGGGGACCGCCCGGATGCACCGCCCATGTCGCGATGTCCGTCGGCGCGAGCCCGCGCTCGGAAAGCCAGGCGCACAGCCACGGCCGGAGCTCCGCCTCGATGCGCTCGGGGACGTCGGCGGAGAGCGTCATGCGGAAGCCGTGATCACCCACACGCCACGACATCGCTTCGGCGGAGTCCGACATGCGCACCGTGCCGGACGCCGCGACCCGCCAGCTCGCGCTCGTCGGACGACCCCACGGCGCCCGCTCCGAAGAGCATCCGACCAGGGCGGCCGCACCGTCCGCGAAGAGGGCGTTCGCGACGAGCATCTCCGGGTCCCACCCGTACGCGAAGTGCAGAGAGCACAGCTCCACCGCACAGACGAGGGGGACGGCGGCCGCGTCGGCCTCGACGAACGAACGAGCGACGCGAAGTCCGTTAAGCGCTCCGTGGCATCCCATGAAGCCCACGTGCGTGCGTTCGACCGAGGGGGGAAGGCCGAGCCCGTCGAGCAGCGCCATCTCGACGCCCGGCGCCACGAAGCCCGTGCACGAGACCGTCACGAGGTGCGTGACCGCAGCCGAGGGCGTCGCCGCACGCTCCAGCGCGGACCGGGCGGCCCGCAGCGCGAGGGCGGGCGCGTGCTCCTCGTAGGCGGCCATGCGCGCGGAGGTGGAGGGACCGGGGTCGTCCTCGTGCTCGGCCCGCGGATAGAAGTCCTGCCGGTCCTCGAGGGGGCCGTCGGAGCTGCGCAGCACGACCGACCGGCGGGTGCGCACGCCGGAGCGCCGATACAGTGCCCGCAGGGTACGCGCACGCTTCGCGTCGACGAGGCAGAAGGTGGCATGGAGCTCGGCGGCCTCCTCCCAGCCGAGGGTGTGTTCGGGGAGGGCGGTTCCGATTCCCGCGACGTGCAGGCTCAAGACACGACCGGGGCGGAGCCCGCGGCGAGCAACGGGTCGGCGAGTCGCGGGGCCAGCCGGAGCGCGCCGAGGGACGCCGAGACCACGTGCGGGCGCCGGAGGCCGACGGCGAGGAGTCGACAGAGTCGCTGCGCACGAGCCGCACGACGGCGCTGCTCCAGCTCCCACGCCGCACCGAGCTCCGTGCGCCATGCTTCCACCGCCTCCAGCACGAACGGAGCAACCGCCCGACCGGCAGCGAGCGCCCAGCCGATGCCCTCGCCGGTGAAGGGCTCGACGTACCCTCCCGCGTCCCCGATGCGGAAGAGGCGACGGCCGTCGAGCGCGCCGGAGTCACGCGTGAGCGGAGGTGTGCCCTTCCATCCGAGCGCCGGCTCGTCCCGCAGCGCAACCGCGCACGGTCCTTCCCCCACCACCTCGGCCACGACCTCGGCGACCGACCGGCCATGGAGCGCGTTCGGATCGAGCGCGGCTCCCACGTTGAGCCGGCCGTGCTCGTCGCGGACGAGCCCCACGTAGCCGGCCCGCCCGATCCTCATGTGCACCTCCCCGGGCGGCAGGTCGGAATCCGCCCGCTCGAACACCGCACCGGCCCCGATTCGTGACCGGGGCGCGACCTCGGGACGTCGAGCCGCGAGCGTCGAGGCCAGCCCGGTCGCGTCGACGACGACGGCGGTGCGGACGACCTCCCGGACCCCGGCGCGCAGCAGCCAGATGTGGAGCCGATCTTCCCCCGACTCCGTAGCGCGACCACGGGCTTGCGCCCGTCGGGTCTCGTCATCCATCCACGCAGCGCGTGTTCCGTCCCGGACGCTCACGCCCGCATCCCGGGCGCGCTCGACGAGTGCATGGTCGAGCGCGGCGCGCGAGACGGCGACGTTGCCGCGGAGTGGAAGACGGACCGAGCGACGCCGTGTGCCCACGACGAGCGCACCGAGCGGGACGGCCTCGAGCACCTCCGGCACGTCGCCGAGACCGGCTCGCTCGAGCTCTCGCACAGCCGCCGGCCCGAGGCAGGCGCCGCAGACCTTCCAGCGGGGGAGCGGGGCGCGCTCGACGAGGAGGACCCGCGCTCCGCCCAGGGCACACGCGCGGGCCGCGACCGAGCCGGCCGGCCCCGCGCCGACCACCGTGACGTCCCAGTCGCCGTCGCTCACGGGCGGTCCCAGCGCAGCACGAAGCGCTCGGGCCACACACGGACGGGACGGGCGTCCGAAAGGCCCGCTTCGACCGCAAGGTCCCGTGCCTCCGCGAGCGAGAACGCAGCCCGCACGGATCGCAGCCCGTCGGTGCGCACCACCTCGGACGTG
>JANQME010000244.1 GCA_028280205.1 Longimicrobiales bacterium | reverse complement strand
GATAGAGGCTCCTGTGACTTCGAGTTGCAGGAGCCTTTGTCGTATCCATGATTCGAACCCTCGGCGAATTCGCGCCAGCGAATTCGCGAACGAGGGTTTGATGATCGATCGGAGGCGATGGGGTTGTTCCAGGTCCGTCCGGGCTCGATCAGAACGAGGACCGGCGTAGCCGGCCGCAGCTCCATCCCTCCCCCTCCGTATTCGAAGAAGGCTCCTGTGGCTTCGCGCTACGGGGGCCTTTTTCGCATCCGGAGATTCGACACTGCGGACCACATCGATGGGGTCACGCGTCCCGGGTCGATCGAACTCAACCCGGTGGGTGTTGTCCGGTCGTCCCGAGTAGATCATGTACGTCCACGCTCGTACGACCGGTGATGAGAATGACCGTGCTTTCCACACGCGCTGGCTCGCCTTCCTCGCGTCATGCGAACGATACCGCGAGTTGGGTTCGTCGCTCCTCCTGTGGAGTCGGGTTCATCTTCGCGGCGGCCATTGGACTCGCCGGATGCTCGGACGACCTGGGGCCGAACGAGGCACGCTACCTCGCACCGCTCCTCACCGCGGAGATGGGAATCGAAGGCCCCAACCCGAGGGTGACGCGCGTCGGCGAGACGGCTTGGGATCTCGAGATCGGCACCTTCGGTGGCTGTCCCCTGGTGCGGAGGGAGACGGAGATCATCTACCGCGAGAGGAACGCGCTGATCTTCCCGTACGAGGTTCGTCAGCTCTGTCCTGATCGCCCGATTCGCGGAGGGTGGCACGAGGTCACAGTGTCGTTTCGCGGGGAGGGGCCGTGGGTCGTCTTCATCATGGGCGACCCGGGTGTCCAGTGGGCAGACACGCTCCATGCCGAGGGTCGGGATCCCGGTTGAAGTCCTGACCGGCGGTCGCAGGGAAGCCCGTTCCACACCCCGTCGGACGCGATCCTCTCGACCTGCGGGCGTCAGCCTCGCACTCTGATGCATGTCCATCGGGGCTTCCTCCTTCCACTCCGAAGATCTCCGAGAACTCGGGGGGACGGCGGTGAGCAGCCGACCTGGTACGTAGAGAGCCACAGGGAGAGGTCGCAATTGGCGAGTGACGAAGGTGCTCGAGGCTCCTTGCCGTGGCGTCGCTTTGCGGCGGAGTTCGTCGTGATCGTGGTAGGCGTCCTGGTGGCCTTGGCGGTGGACGCAGCGCGGGAAGCGCGGGGTGATCGCGGGCGCGAGGCAACCTATCTCCTCCAGCTGAGGGCGGACCTCGACGCAACGGCGGACAACCTCACGAACGCGATCTCGGTGGAAGAGCAAGCCCGAGAGAACGCCGACCGCGCCATTGCGGCACTCGGGACGTCACGCCTGTCTCCGTCGGACTCCCTGGCCGCCTGGACGCTCGCCGCGACCAACTCCTCCGCGTCGTTTCACCCGACGATGGGCACCGTGACGGCGTTGGTCGAAAGCGGGGAACTCCGTCTACTGCGAGACAACCGGCTTCGGCAGAGCGTCCTTCAGTACCACAGCGCGGTGGCGAGCACTCTCCGCATCATCGACGGCGTGGGACCGCACACCTGGCGAACGATCGAGCGACTGGGCGGGATGCTCAGCTGGACGGCGCTCCTCGACCGCGGACAGGATCAGCGTTTTCCGATCGACTGGGAGCGACTCGCGTCCGAACGGAGCTTCCATAGCGCCCTGTACGATCTGCGGCTGGTGGCGAACAATCGACTCTTCGCCCTGAGAACACTCCGGGAAAACCTCGAGTTGCTCCGGGTGGAACTGGAGCGATCGTTGGAATGAGCTCCGTCCGACGGTGCTTCGGCAGGGCTTCGCGGCTGTGGCGTCGATCTATGGATGCGTGCGTCGCACACCGAGTCGGCAGCAGCGCGGTGCGCCCCCGGATGACGGTCTCCCGTCCCGATCGTCGAGGCCGATGAACGTACTGGCGATCGGAGCAACGGGGTTCATCGGGCAGCACGTCGTCACCCGACTGGTGGGCCGGGGTCACGACGTGGCCGTGGTGCATCGGGGTCGGACTCCGGGTAACCTCCCGGGCCGCGTGCTCCGATTCCAGGCCGATCGCTCGGGACTCGCGGACCTGCGCCGGGAGTTTCGGGCGTTCGCCCCGGACGTGGTGATCGACCTGATCGCCCTGACCGAGTCGGACGCCCGGCGGGCGGTCGAGGTCTTCGGAGACCTCACGGACCACCTCGTGGTCGTGTCGAGCGCGGACGTCTATCGCAACTACGATGGATTCAGAGGGCGGGCAACGGCGCCGCCCGATCCAGCGCCCCTGAGCGAGTCGTCTCCGCTCAGAGATCAGCTCTACCCCTACCGCGGGCTGGGAGCGGAGTACGAGGCCTATCACGACTACGACAAGATCCTGGTCGAGCGGGCGGTCTCCGGACATGCCCATCTGCGAGCGACCGTACTCAGACTACCGGCGGTCCATGGCCCTGGAGATCGGCAGCACAGGCTCCGGCGCTACCTGAGACCGATGATCGACCGTCGGCCGGCGATTCTGCTTTCACCGGGTGAGGCCGGGTTCCGCTGGACGAAGGAGTACGTTGAGAACGTCGCAGCCGCGATCGCGAGTGCCGCCACCCATCCCCCCGCGGAGGACCGGTGCTGCAACGTGGGGCCGCTCACGACGCCGACGGAGGCCGAGTGGATCCGACTCATCGGACGGGTCGTCGGGTGGGAGGGTCGCATCGTGGAGGCCGACCCAGCGGATCTCACAGCCAATTCGACACCTGCGATGGATTGGCGATACCCGTTGGCGATCGACACCTTCCGCCTTCACCGAGAGCTCGCATACGAGCCGACCTTCAGTCAGGAGGAAGGGGTGCGGCGCACGGTGGCATGGGAGTTGACGACCCCCGACTTCGACTCGGAGCCGCGGGACTACTCGGAGGAGGACGCGGTGCTCGAGCGGATGACATGAGCGTTCGGCGTGATCCGTCCAGCTTTCGCGGGAATGGTGCGGGACGGTACGGTCCACGTCGCTCGGGGAGCGCATCAGGCGCGCATGCCATGGAGCAGGGTTCATGGCTCTTCGAACTCGGACAGGATGTGCGGTTGGCCCTCCGGAGCCTGCTCCGGGACCGGGCCTTCACCGCCACCACGACGACGACCCTCGCAGTGGGGATCGGCGGGACCACCGCGATCTTCTCGCTGGTCTACGCCGTGCTCCTGAGTCCGCTCCCCTACCCGGATGCCGATCGTATCGTCCGGGTGTCGACCGAGGCGCTCCCTCGCACGGGACTGGCCGAACTCCCCTTCTCCCGGCCCGGCTACTGGCACTTCGTCGAGAACCAGCGCGTTTTCGACGCCTTTGGCGGCTACACCGAGAGCCGCCGCAGCTACCTGCTCGGCGAGAACGAGTCCGAGCCGATCGTGATCGCGGCGATGTCGCGCGCGGCCTTCGATGTCCTCGGGACCGATCCTCTCTTCGGTCGCCTTCCGTCGCCCGAGGAGGACGCGTCCGACAGGTCGAGGGTCGCGCTGATCAGTCACGACCTGTGGGTGCGCCGGTTCGGCGCCGATCCCTCGATCATCGGCCGAGACCTCGCCGACGAGTGGACCGCCGAGGTGATCGGCGTGATGCCGCCCGGATTCGACTTCCCGAGTCCAGATGTCGATGTGTGGACGCCGACGCGCCTGGACCCGAACCATTGGGGGCCGGCTGAGGCAACCGGTGCCGAGGATGGCGAGCACAGCTGGCTCGCGATCGGCCGTCTGCGGGAGGGCGCGACGCTCGGGCAGGCGACCTCGGACGCGGAGCGTCTCGTCGGAGAGTTCCGAGAGATCGGGTACTCGCCGAGTGGGTTCGACGCGCTGTTCACCGGTCGTGCGATCGTAGTGCCGCTCAAGGACGAGATCGTGGGGGGTGCAGCAGGCCCGCTCCTCATCTCCCTCGGCACGGCCCTCTTCGTACTCCTGATCGCGTTCGGCAACGTCGCCGGCCTCCTGCTCGTTCGCGCCGAGGCCCGAGCGCATGACCAGGCGGTGCGGATCGCGCTCGGCTCGGGCCGCCTGCGACTCGTTCGATTCGTGCTCGTGGAGAGCGCCGTCCTGGCGCTCTTCGGTGGGAGCCTCGGTATCGTGCTGGCCCTGGCCGGCGAGACGGTCCTCACGGCGTTCGCGCCGGCAAGTGTCCCCCGCCTCGGCGGCAGTGGCCTCGACGGGATGGTGCTGGTCGTCAGCCTCTTCATGTCGTTGGCGCTGGGCCCGGCTCTGGGGATCCTGACCGCGGTGCGCGCCGGTTCGGTCGAGGTGCTGGCGCGCGTCCGCGGCGGGGGCGGGGGCGCAACGATGCGAACCGAGCGATACGGCGTCCTCGGGGGCCTGGTCGTGGCGCAGATTGCGGTCGTGCTGGTGCTGCTCGTCGGGGCAGGACTCATGATCCGGAGCTTCCAGGAGCTGAGGTCGGTCGATCCCGGCTTCGACCCCGACCATGTGCTGACCTTCAGCCTCACGGCCAGGATCAGCGCGGAACGGAATCCCGGGGGGTTCTACTACCGGCTCCTCGAGCGGCTGGAGCAGATCCCGGGCGTGGTGTCCGCCGGGGGGACGGAGAGCCTCCCGCTCACCGGTGTGATCCGGGATGCGGGCAGCACGTTGGGTGCCGTTCGGGTGGATGAGTTCTCGGACGCACCGGGTGAGTCGCGGCCGAACTTCATCGTCAAACGCACCACCGCCGACTACTTCCGGACGATGGGGATCCCGATCCTCGAAGGCCGGGAGTTCTCGCAGGACGACTACTCTCCGGCCTACACGGGGACCGCCTTCGTGATCAGCCGGGCGGTCCAGGAGAGGTACTGGCCGGAGGAGAGCGCGCTCGGCAAGCGCCTGACGTTCGGCCGACTCAGCGGACCGGTGGTCGGGGTCGCGGGAGACGTTCGTCATCGCGCGCTCGAAACTCCCCCGGAGGAGATCATCCACACGGCCCAGATCATCGGTCGGACCATGATGATCGCCGTGCGCACCGAAGGGGATCCGCGGCTCGTGGCCGGCACCGTTCGGGCGGTCGTCGCCGCCTACGACCCCGAGGTGACGATCACCCGGATGCGCACGATGGAGGACATCGTCGCGAGCTCGTTCAGCCGCACGAGCTTCACCATGACGCTCCTCTTCCTCGCCGGAGCCGTCGCGCTCTTCATGGGAGCGACCGGTCTCTACGGCGTCCTCTCGTTCGTTGCGGGGCAGCAGCTGCCCGAGATGGGCCTGCGCCTCGCGCTCGGAGCCGACCCGTCGCGCGTCGCGAGTATCGTCCTGCGCCGAGGAGTGGTACTCGCGGTCACCGGACTCGGGATCGGACTCGCCGGCTCCCTCGTCCTCGGCGGGCTTCTCTCCTCCTTGCTGTTCGGGGTGAGTCCGCTGGACCTGGCCACACTGTTCGGGGCGTCCGCGGTGCTG
>JANQME010000201.1 GCA_028280205.1 Longimicrobiales bacterium | reverse complement strand
AACGTCGAAAAGCAGGACTCAGTCACGCGGCGTGAGGCGCATCCTCGCGGACGAGGACTTCGAGGAAGGCGACTAGCTCATAGAGGCGCTACCTGAGCGACGAGGATCTCGTGGAGGCACTGAAGTCCGAGCTTGAAACCGCCGTGGACCGCCTCGTCGGGAGCCTCGACCCGAGCCCGGTGACCTGACGCTCTAGGTCGAAGGTCCCCAGCGGGGTGGCCCGGACCATGGTCCATTCCGAACCGGACTTCCTCGTCTCCACCACGTACAGCCGGCCGGTCTCGACCCCATCGCAGCTCTCGGTCACGACGAACCACGCGGCCTCCAGGGAGTCGTACTGGATCGGCGAGAGGAGGATCGACTGCGGTCCGTGATCCTGGCCCGGATCGCACGACACGGACTGCTCTGCCAAGGGAACTCCCAACGCTTCGGCGACGGGCCCGAGTGCTCGACGCTTGAGGGTCCCCGTGCCGCAGCGGATCGGGAGGCCGTAACGGCTGCGCCAGCTCGTACTACAGTGCCAATCCCCGACCACGGAGACTGGACGTAGCTCGCGGAGGAAATCCGACGCCGCGAGGAAGACCTCAGCGCTCCGATCTCGCAAGTCCTGGCCATCCACGTACGCAGGAGTCGACAGGTAGACGAACGCCGCAGCCGCAAGCAAGAGGAGTCGGTCGAACCCTCCGTGTTCGCCCCGAGACGAGCTCGGGCCGCGGCGCGCCGCAGTGCGCCGTGACTCCCGCACCACCCCTCGAGCCAAGCCTACCATAGTGCCGGGGGCGGGAGTCGAACCCGCATGCCCTCTCGGACAGCGGCTTTTGAGGCCGCCGCGTCTACCGTTCCGCCACCCCGGCCGGGCGGGCCGAGGAACGCCTCCGGCCCGAAGCTGAAGCTACCGCTCGGCGCGGGACGCTCCAACCGACCCTGACACCGCCGCCCACTTCGATCATCTTGAGGGGCTCGGTCGCGACCCGCGCCGGCGGAGCCGGTGTGGCGTGGGGACCGGCGATCTCCCGATCGAAGATTCCACTCGGAGCTCACGTGGCCGACAGCAAGCGCGACCCCTTCGGGGCTCTTTCGACGGTCGACCTGTCGGAGGGTCCGACCTCTTTCTACCGACTCTCCCGCCTTCAGGACGAGGGCGTGATCGACTCCCTCGATCGCCTGCCCTTCTCCATCCGGATCCTGCTGGAGAACGCGCTACGCCATGCCGGCGGCGGCTACGTCACCGAAGACCACGTGCGCGCTGTGACGGAGTGGAGCCCGACGAACGCGGGAGCGGACGTGCCGTTCATGCCGACCCGGGTCGTCCTTCAGGACTTCACGGGCGTACCCGCGGTCGTCGACCTCGCGGCGATGCGCGACGGGCTGAAGGAGATGGGCGGCGACCCGGCGCGCATCAACCCGGTCGTGCCGGCCGACCTCGTCATCGATCACTCGGTGCAGGTCGACTACTTCGGCACCACCGACGCCTTCCGGCTCAATGTGGAGAAGGAGTTCGAGCGGAACCGCGAGCGCTACGCGCTGCTGCGCTGGGCCCAGGAAGCGTTCGACAACTTCTCCGTCGTGCCGCCCGGCACGGGCATCGTGCACCAGGTCAACCTCGAGTACCTCGCTTCGGTCATCCACCGGAGGGAGCACGACGGATCGTTCCTCGCCTACCCCGACACGCTCGTCGGGACCGACTCACACACCACGATGGTGAACGGGCTCGGCGTGGTGGGCTGGGGCGTGGGCGGGATCGAGGCCGAGGCGGGCGTGCTCGGTCAGCCCTACTACATGCTCCTCCCCGAGGTCGTCGGGATGAGGATCACCGGCCGCCTGCCGGAGGGCGCGACGGCGACCGACCTGGTGCTGCGTGCCACGGAGCTGCTCCGCGCCCATGGCGTGGTCGGGAGGTTCGT
>JANQME010000183.1 GCA_028280205.1 Longimicrobiales bacterium | reverse complement strand
TCCGTGATTCCCTGACGTGCCGCGTCGAGCGAGGCCCGAACGACGAACGACCAGCCCGCGGCCGTGCCGCGACGGAAGCGGCGCTCCGCCGTCCATCGGAACGCGTCGACCATCTCCCGCCGATGGGCGCGTCGGAAGTCGCGCGGGAACGCGAGGAGCGCGATGTCGAACAGTCGGGCCGCCCCGCCGACGCGTCCGTGCCGATCGCTCGCGCGCACCTCGTCCACCGGATCGCTCACGGGGCCTCCTCCACCAGATCGCGCGCGGCGGCCAGCTCGAGGAGGCGCCTCATGCGTGCCGACTCCGCCGCAGCCACGGCGCGTCCACGCTCGGTGACGCGGTAGTAGCGACGTCGGGCGTCGGCACCCTCCGGCGCGTCCGTCTCCGCGAGGAGGCCGGCTTCGACCATCCGTCGGAGCGTCGCGTACAGGGTGCCGGGCAGAAGCTGCTCCCGCCCTCCGGTGAGCTCCTCGAACGACTGCATGATCGCGTAGCCGTGCATCGCCCGGTCACGGTCACCGAGCGCGAGCAGCACGTGGTACACGGGCGGGCTGAGCGGCAGCAGCTCGGCGAGGTCATTCTGCGCAGGTGAGGTCACGGGTTGGATCCGGTCATGAGGCGAACACTATCATGCCACACATTACAGTTGACACCATGAGAGCGAAAATGGGTTGCCGCCGGGACGGAAGTGTCCTCTCCGGAGCACATCCGAAGGGGTGGACAGGACCGGACCGATGATCCCCAAATGACTGTGGTACATGATTTTGGGGCACCCTGGACGCACCGGGCACGCCCGATGCACCTCTGGTCGGCGAACTCAACCGGAGGTCGACATGGGACGCGATCGACGAAGGATCGGTCTTGGAACGAGCCGGAGCGGGGTGATGGTGCGCGTGGTGACGACCGGTGTGCTCGCGCTTGGGATCGGAGCAGCCGGCCCGGACGGGCTGGAGGCCCAGGAACCATACGGTCCCGGCGGCGCGCTCTACGTCAACTTCGTGGTCGCCGACGCAGTGGGAGACCTCGGAACCGCGATCGACCAGGGCTACGGGCTGGAGCTGGGCGCCGGACTCCCGATCGCCGCAGACGGACACCTGCGACTACGCCTGGACGGGGGCTTCTCCGTCTACGGCCTGGAGCGGATCCACTACTGCGGCTTGAGCTGCCGGGTCGCGTCGACGATGACCACGGCGAACTCGATCCTCTGGGTCGGCGCCGGTCCGGAGATCGTCTTCGGCTCCGGGGACGTTCGGCCCTACCTGCACGGGAGCGCGGGTGTCTCGTGGTTCGTCACCTCGTCGTCGCTCGACGACCACGACGGGTTCGGGCCGTACCTCGAGACCACCAACTACGCCGACGCGGTCCTCGCCTGGCGGGCCGGGGGCGGTCTGCGCTTCCGCATAGGGAACGGGCGCACCTTCATCGACCTCGGCGCGACGCTCCACGACAACCAGATCGCGCGTTACCTGACCCGCGGCGATATCGTCGACAACCCGGACGGCACGATTACGATGTACCCGAACGCGTCGGACGCAGACCTGCTCAGCTTCAAGATGGGCGTGTCGATCGCGCTGCACTAATCCGAACGGAGGACGGCGGCGGGATCGACGCAAAGCGCCCGCATCGCGTCGCGGATCTCACGCACCTCCGGCCTCCCCGCTCAGGCTCCTCCGACCAGTAAGCTCCGTGCCGCGGCGCGGTCCACCTTCCCGTTCGCGTTGCACGGCAGCTCCTTCGCAGTATTCCACACCGTCGGGCTCTTCGCACGCATTAGGCGTCCGCGCACGAAGGCGTCCACCTCGTCGGGGTCGAACTCACCCTCCACGGGCACGACGAGCGCCCCGACCCGTTCGCCCCACTCCGCATCGGGGACGCCGACGACGCAGACGTCCGCGACGGACGGGTGCGCCCGCACGGCCTCCTCGACCTCGATCGCGTCGATCGTAACGCCACCGGTCACGATCCGGTCCATGCGACGGCCGGTGATCCACAGGTGCCCGTCCCGGTCGATCCGGCCGAGGTCCCCCGTGGCGTACCACCCTTCGGCGCCCCCCTCCGAACCGCCGACGTAGCCGAGCGCACGCGTAGGCCCGCGCGCGAGGATCTCTCCGCCCTCCGCGATCCGCAGCTCGACGCCTGCGAGCGGGACGCCAACCGTCCCGGGCTTCGCCCGCACGAGATCCGGCGGGGCGGTCGCGATCTGGGACGACATCTCCGTGCACCCGTACGTCAGCGCGATGGGCCAGCCGGTCGCGGTCGCCCGATCCACGAGCGGGGCCGGAGCGTGGGCCCCGCCCACGAGGACGCACGCGAGCTCGTTTGGTGGGCCGCGATCCCCGCTCTCGTCGAGAAGCCGGAGAAGCTGGATCGGGACGAGGGAGACGTGCGTGGGACGGACTCCCGCGCCGTCGGGCGGCCAGCTCGAGCCGAGAGCGACGCCGAGCCCGTCGGCACGCATCGGAGCGGGAGCGACGAGCGTGCCTCCCAGGAGGAGCGAGCGGACCAGGAGCACGAGCCCGCCGACGTGGGCGGGCGAGAGGGACGCGAGCCAAACGTCGCCCGTCCCGAGTCCCAGACGCCTCGCCGAGGCCCGTGTGAGGTGCTCGAGATTCTCGAACGAGAGCGCGACGCCGCGCGGTCGTCCGGAGGTCCCGGAGGTCCATAGGACGACCTGCGTGCCGCCGGGCCGCGGCGACTCTGCGAGCACCGAGCGGGCCCGCCGCAGCTCCGCCTCCGAGAGCCGGCCGTTGAGCGGGGCCGGGACGACACCCGCACGCCAGCACGCGAGCAGCTCGATGACCGTCGCCGCGTCCACGCCCCCGGTCACGAGCGTCCGTACGCTCCCCGGCGCAGCGTCGATCTCCGCAGCACGCTCCGACACAGCGCGATCGAGTTCCTCCCACCCGAACACCGTGGAGCGATCCGCGAGCGCGATCTGCCCAGGCGCCCCCTCCGATCGCGCGAGCACGTCGACGACGCTCACCGGGCGCCCCTCCTCACCCGACGCCGAGACCGAGCGCGAGCAGCGCTCCGTAGACGACGACCAGGCGCGCCGTCCCGCCGAGCGCCGAGAGGAGCTCGCGCGGGTCGACGAAGGTGAGGACCGCACGCGTCGGTCCGAGCGCGAGCGGAAGGAACGCGAGCGACGCCAGCGTCGCGGTCGGCCACTCGAACGCCGCGACGCCCGCGATCGGGACGACGGCACCGACGACCAGCGTCGCGACGTACTCGGCCTTCGTCGCCGCGGGGCCGAGACGCACGGCGAGCGTACGCTTGTTCGCCTTCCGGTCAGTCTCGATGTCGCGGAGGTTGTTCACCACCAGAATCGCCGTACTCAGCGCCCCGAGGCCTGCGCCCGCCAGCCAAGCGTCGGCCGGCCACGCGAGTCCCTGCACGTAGTACGTCCCGGCGACCGCGACGAGGCCGAAGAAGACGAAGACGAAGACGTCGCCGAGGCCGTGGTACGCCAGCGGGAACGGTCCGCCCGTGTAGAGCACGGCGCACGCGACCGACGCGAGCCCAATCCCGACGATCGGCCACCCGCCCACCCACACCAGGTAGACGCCCACGAGCATCGCGGCCACGAGCACCGCGACCATCCCGTTGCGTACCGCCTCCGGCGCGAGGATCCCGGCCTGCGTCACCCGCAGCGGCCCGACCCGCTCCTCGGTGTCGCCGCCGCGCACGAAGTCGTAGTAGTCGTTGGCCAGATTCGTCCCGATCTGGATCAGGACCGCGCCGAGGAGGGCCGCGGCCGCGGGCAGCCACGCCAGCACCCCGTGGAAGGCGGCCAGCCCCGTCCCGACCAGGACAGGCGCGACCGCCGCGGTGAGCGTCTTCGGGCGCGCGGCCAGGAGCCACGCGCGGCCCGGGCCCGTGGACATCGACGGCGCTGCGGCGGCGCCCGGGGAGTTGCTCACCGTCCGGATCCCCCGGGCCGCGCCGTCACCGCGACGACGAGCGGACGAGGCGACTCACCACGGCAGCCACGGATACTGGCGGAAGTTCGGGGGGCGTTTCTCCAGATACGCCGTCTTCCCCTCCTGGCCCTGCTCGGTCATGTAGAAGAGCAGCGTCGCGTTGCCGGCGAGCTCCTGCAGCCCGGCCTGGCCGTCGACGTCCGCGTTCATCGCGCTCTTGAGGAGGCGGATGGCGAGCGGGCTCTTCCGCAGGATCTCCTGCGCCCAGTCCCACCCCTCCGCCTCGAGCTCTTCGACCGGGACGACCTTGTTGACCATGCCCATCTCGTACGCCTCTTCGGCCGAGTACTGCCGGCACAGGTACCAGATCTCGCGGGCGCGCTTCTGACCCACGTGACGCGCCAGGTACGACGATCCGAAGCCCCCATCGAAGGAGCCGACGATCGGGCCGGTCTGGCCGAAGACCCCATTGTCGGCGGCGATCGTCAGATCGCACACCACGTGGAGCACATGACCGCCCCCAATCGCGTAGCCGGCGACGAGCGCGATGACCGGCTTGGGCATCGAACGGATGTAGCGCTGGAGCTCCAGCACGTTCAGCCGTGGGATGCCGCTCTTGCCGACGTACCCGGCCTCGCCCCGCACCTTCTGGTCGCCCCCGGCGCAGAACGCGTACTTCCCGTCCTTCGCCGGGCCGTTGCCCGTGAGGAGCACGACGCCGATCTCGGGGTCCTCGCCCGCGTCCTTGAACGCTTCCTGCATCTCCAGCAGGGTGTCCGGCCGGAACGCGTTGCGCACCTCGGGCCGGTCGAAGGCGATGCGCGCGACGCCGTCGCACTTGTGGTAGGTGATGTCTTCGTACGCTTTGACTTCCTTCCAGTCGGGCTTGCTCATGTCGCTCGGTGAGAGGGTCGATCAGGGCAGAGTGGGGAGAAGAATGGCGGGCGAAGTGCGTGCCCGCGACGGGCGCGGCTACCCCAGTGCTTCGGCCACGCTCCGTACGGCCGAGTCGCGGGACGCCAGGTGCAGCCGGTGGTTGGCGTCACGGTCGGTGCGCACCCGCAGAACGGTGGAGTGGCCGGACGCGAGGGCCGCGTCGACGCGCGCGCCGATCGCACTCGGCGCCACCTCGTCGTATTCGATCCCGTGTCCCTCGACGACCGGACGCGGGTCCACGCCGTGCGGAGTGGCGAAGAAGCGGGTGAAGGCGGGCTCGTGGTTCGCGATGGGGAGCGAGTGGAAGATCCCGCCACCGTCGTTGTCCACGAGCACGAAGACGACGCTCGCATCCGGCTCGCGACTCCAGAGGAGTCCGTTGCGGTCGTGGAAGAACGCCACGTCGCCGAGGATGCACACCGTCGGGTGCTCGCTCTGCGACGCGATCCCGAAGGCGGTGGAGACGACCCCGTCGATCCCGCTCGCGCCCCGGTTCCCGTAGACCCGGAGCTCGCGGTCCGACGGAGCGACGAAGGCGTCGACGTCGCGGATCGGCATCGAGTTCGAGACCACCAGCGACGCATCCGACGGGAGGGCATCCACCACGTCGGCGACCACCCGGCCTTCGTGCGCCTCGGCCTCGCCCGCTCCGGTGTCTGCGATCACACGCCGGGCAGCCTCATCGGCTGCGCGCCACAGCTCGATCCACTCGCCGTCGGCCGGGCCGGAGACGACACGCTCGACGAGCTGCCCGAGTGCCTCCGCGGGGTCGGCGCGCAGGTAGTGCGTGGCGACGGCGGCGTGATCCTTCCACCGATCGGTCGGGTCGATGACGACGTGGCGGACGCCACCGTGATGAAGAAGCCACTTCTGCACCGATGCGGAAGTGGGAGAAGCGCCGATCCGCAGCACGAGGTCGGGTGCGAGCCGCTCCCCCACGTCGGGATCTCCGAGGAAGAGGTCGTACCCCGAGACCCGCAGCGCGCCCCGCGCCGGAGCGAACCGGGCCCCCGACAGCGGGTCGGCGAGGATCGGCCAACCGAGCGCGACCGCGAGGGCGAGCACCGCCGGACCGGTCCGCTCGGCCTCCTCCGTCGGACCCGCCACGAGCACGCCGCGGATCGGAACGCGCTCCGGGGCGCACCACTCCGCCAGCTCGTCGATCTGCTCCTCCGAGGCTCGCGGCCGACCGGTCGCGACGGTGGCGAACGGGGCTCGCTCCGGTCGGCCGTGTGCGGCGAGAGGGTGGTCGCGGAGGAACCCGTCCGGCGTCGGCGCCGGCTCGAGCGGCTTGTCGAACGGCAGGTTGACGTGCACCGGGCCGGCGCGGGGCGCGAGGGCGGATGCGACCGCCCGGGCGGCCACCGTGCGCAGGTGCCGGAGCGGCGCCTCGTCGAGGACCGGCAGGCCCGGGTCGAACGACTCACGCACGTACGGCCCGAAGATGCCGGGCTGTTCGATCGCCTGGTTGGCGTCGGCCCCGCGCAGGCGGGGCGGACGGTCGGCGCTCAGCACGAGGAGCGGGACCCCGGCCTGCGAGGCCTCGACGACCGCCGGGAGCAGGTTCGCCACCGCCGTCCCGGAGGTGGTCACCACCGCGGCGGGCCGGCCCGTGGCCTTCCCCACACCGAGCGCGAAGAAGCCCGCGGAGCGCTCGTCGAGGTGCACCCTCGCCCGCAATCGGTCGTCGCGGGCGGCCGCGAGGACGATCGGCGTGGAGCGCGACCCCGGTGCCACCACGAGCTCGCGCACACCCGCCCGCGCGAGCTCGTCGACGAGCGCGGTCGCCCAAAGCGTGTTCACGGCCGAGCGGGTCACGACCCGCCGGCCGGCGCGCCGACCTCGAAGCGGGCTCCGGCGCCCCGCAACGCCTCGAGCATCGGTTCGAACTTGATGGCCGTCTCCTCCCACTCCATCTCGGGTACCGAGCCCTCGCCGATGCCCGCACCGGCGAAGAGCCGCCATCCCCTCGGAGTCGAGACGCCGGTTCGGAGCGCCGGCGCGAAGACCCCGTTGCCCTCTCCGTCGAACCACCCGACCGGGCCGGCGTACCAGCCGCGCTGGAACGGCTCCTCCTCCGCGAGGAAGTCGAGCGCCGCGTCGCGCGGGAGTCCGCAGACCGCCGGCGTCGGATGGAGAAGGCCCAGCAGGTCGAGCACGCCGATCTCGGCCCCGACGCTCGCCCGGATCTCCGTCTCGAGGTGCTGGATCCTCGCCAGGGTGAGCACGTGAGGCTGCGGGTCCGTCCGGATCCGATGAGCCACACGCTCCAGGCGAGCGATCATGGCGTCGAGCGCGATGCGTTGCTCCGCCCGGTCCTTGTCGCTGGCCAGGAGCCGGGCCGCGAGCTCGGCCTGCTCGCGCGGCGACGATCCGCGCCGGATCGACCCGGCCACCGCAGTCGCGTGGAAGACGCCGTCCCGCAGCGTGGCGACGGTCTCGGGAGCGGCCCCGACGATCGCCGAGCCGGGCACGGGCTCGAAGAGGAAGACGTGGCTCCCGCGATTCACCTCCCACAGACACTCCACCACGTCGCCGGGATCGAGCGGCCCGTCGGCCTCCACGTCGAGCGTCCTTGCGAGGACAGCCTTCGAGATCGTTCCTCTCCGGATCGCCTCCAGGGAGCTCTCGACCGCGTCTTCCCAGCTCGAGCGCTCGGTGGCCCTCGCCCGGGCGGTTCGCTCCGCAGGCGGGCGGGCGGATGGGCCGATCGCGGCCAGCTCGGCTCGCAGCCCCTCCGCGCTCCGCCGCAGCCTCGCGAAGGCACCCTCGACGTCGTCGGATGCGACGAGCACCCGGGCCCGGAGCCACGCGTCGCCGGTCCCGTCCCCTTCCAGCTCGAACGCCGGGAGGTGGAAGAGCCAGGACGGAAAGTCCGCCCACACCCCGCCGGCTTCGTGGTCCGACCGGAAAGAGAGGCCCCCGTAGAAGCGGACGCGCGGTGCACGCGCGGCGCCCGGCGCAATGAGCGGATCGGTCGCCACGTCCCGGGCGGCCGCCGAGAGGGTCGTGTACCGGTCCAGCCCGCCACGTCCCCGAGGGCGGAGCTCCGCGGCGACCCCTCGATGGGCCACCCAGCGCTCGGCACGGGCCCAGAAGCCTCGCGCATGCCCCCGGGCGTGTCGGAGAAACGTCTCGGGGCGCAGATCGGGCGCCGGAACCGTGACGGTCGCGAGGCGCGGACGGTCGGTCGGGCTCAGCGGGTGCTTCCTGTGAGGGTGCGGTCGCGAAAGCGGACGCGCGGCTCCGGCCGGCGCACCCGCGGCTTCGACCCGAAAATATACCCCGGGTACGGCGGACGGTGCTCCCCGGACCCGACCCGGGACCGCGGGGCGGCCTCACACGAGAAAAAGCGCCGTTGCGCAACGCTCCTGTGCTATCTTGGCGACGAGCGCGTGACTCGTGAACGGATCGGGATTCCGATGAGCGCAGAGCACCCCCCACGGCCGTCGCAACCCCCGCGGCCGTCCCTCCCCCCGCTGTCGTGGCCCCCTCCGGGCGTCGAGCGACTGCAGGGCGGACTGTGGCGCGTGATCGGCCTCGCCTGGACCGGGAGTGTCGTGCTCGTCATCCCGCTCCTCTGGGCACTCGCCGTGGAGCAGCCCTTCTACTCCCTCGGTCCCTTCGAGGACAACTGGGAGATCGGGGTGGGGATCGCCGCCGTCGGCACGGTGCTCGTCGTCTTCGCCTTCCTGCAGATGTCGGTGGTCATCGCCCGCGCCACGCGGGCAGCCGAGCTCGGCTACGGGGTCCACACGATCCTGGAGGTCGCCTGCGACTCGAGTCGCGACACCGGCTTCCTCATTCAGGGGAAGCGGCACTTCGCCGCGCTGGACGATACCCAGCAGCGGTCGGTGGTGCGGGCCCGGATCCGCGGGGCACTCCTGCTCCTGCTCGCGACGCTCTGGCTCGTCTTCGGCTTCGGGGTCGCGACGTTGCTGGCCGCACGCGGCTTCCTCACCCCGTCGGGTGTGTGGCTCGTGACCATCGGCCCGATGGCGGCGATGACGCTGCTCGGGGGCTTTTTCATCGTGACCCAAAACACCACGGTGCGCGGGCTGCAGAACGACTGGAAGGCGCAGGAAGGCGCGAACCGGATCCACACCGAGTCCGAGGCGTGGAACGCCCGACTCGACGAGGCCGGCGAGGAGATCGCGCTCGGCCCCGGTCGCCGGGGCGAAACCGGGCGCATTCGACTACTCGGCACCGCCTCCGTCGCGCTCTTCCTCCTCGGATTCGGACCCACGATGACGGCCGCGATCACGACCGCGATCGGACCCATCCTCGCCGAGATCGCCGTGCCCACCTTCCTCGCCGTACAGGAGATGGCCGGCGGCGCCGAGGTGCTCCGCCGCTACGCCGTGGAGCCGGACCCGTCGATCTTGCCGGAGGAAGCCGGTGCCGCCCTGCAGAACCTCTCCTTCGTCGGCTTCGACGGGGATCCGGAGCCGATCGAGCGGGCGCCGGAACGGTGGTACGATTCCGGCTGGTTTCCGGACCCCGACTTCCCCGACCCGTTCTCCGAAGCCGTGGCCCGCGACCTCGTGCTCCGCCCGATGGGAGACTTCTCCGACGAGCAGCGTGTGGCGCTGAATCAGGCCGCGGCACACCCGGCGCACGAGAACTTCGACCTCCTCGCGCGGGCCGAGGTCGCGGATGTGGTGAGCGGTCGCTGGATCACCCCGTTCCCGGACTCTCTCACCTTCCAGGCGCTCCCGTGGCCGCGCTTCCAGGCGTTCCGGACGGGCGCGCTGGGGCGGGTCGCGCGCGCGGCGGTTCGACTCGACGAGGGCGACGCCGCGGGTGCGGAGGCAACCCTGCGGGAGCTCATCTCGACCGGCTTCCTGCTCATCGACGAGGGGCCCACTCTGCTGGACAACCTCATCGGAGTGGAGCTCACACGGGTGGGTGCCGACGGCCTCGAAGGCCTCTACACGCGGACCGGTCGCACAGCGGAGGCCGAGGCGCTCGCATGGGCCCGCGAAGGCGCGCTCGCCGCGGCGGGGAAGGCACGGGCCGGGCTGATCCCGGAGGACGCCCGCGCGCTCCTGCAGGGCGTACCGGAGCTGGTGGAGAACGAGGAGGCGCTGCGGGGCCTGCGCTGGGAGTACTTCGCCACGTTCCACCTGCTGGGACCCTGTATCAACCTGCACAAGATGGTCTTCGGCGCAGACGAGACGTACGAGGAGTGGCGGAGGCGCGCGGAGCGCACGATCGTCCGCACGCCCGGCGAGGCCGCGCTTTTCGACCTCGCCGAGAGCGGCGTGGTCGGATCCGACACACAGGAGCTCGCAGGCTTCCTGTCCCGCTTCCTGAGCCTGGTGATGGGCTCGAACGGTGCTCCGGGAAGCTGCGCATCCCTCATCGCCTCGCTGCAGTCGTGAGGGTGGGAGGCGCGCTCGCGGCGCTCGCGCTCGTCGCCTGCGGGGGCACCGACGACGCGCCGGAGGCCGAGGGCGCCCCGGACGTGGTCGATGCGGCCACGGCGTTCGTCCCGCCCCGCGACGCGGACATCCTCCTGGCCGACCTGCACTGGGAGTCGTCCGGCCCTCCGGGCGTCGGCGCCCCGGTCAACCTCACCCAGCGGCCGGACTACGACAATCAGCCGCACTTCACGCCGGACGGCTCGGGGCTCTGGTACACGGCCAACGACGCGCAGCAGGGCCAGACCGACATCTGGCGCTGGGACTTCGCCACCGAGCGCGTGACCCGTGTTACGCAGAGCGCGCCCGAAAGCGAGTACTCGGCCACGCCCCTGCCCGACAGAACCGGGATCTCGACGATCCGGGTCGAAGCCGATTCGACCCAGCGGCTTTGGCGCTTCGATGCGGACGGCTCGGACGCCGCCGTCCTGCTCGAGGACGTGGCGCCGGTCGGCTACCACGCGTGGGCGGACGAGCACACCGTCGTGATGTACGTGCTCGGCGATCCGGCCACGCTCCAGCGTGCGGACACGCGCACCGGTCGGGCGGAGATCGTCGCCCGAGACATCGGCCGCTCCATCCAGCGCATCCCGGGCTCGTTCGACATCTCCTTCGATCAGCGTGACGCCGACGGGCACTCGACGATCATGCGACTTCCCGGCGACGGCGGCGCACCCGTGCCGATCATTGCGGGGCTCGAAGGCAGCCAGGACCACGCCTGGGCCCCCGACGGGACGCTCCTGCAGGCGAGCGGCGCGGTGCTCCACGCCGCCGCCCCCGCGCCCGGCGCCTCGAGCCCGGGTGCCGATGCCGGTTGGGAGCCGATCGCGGACTTCTCGGATCTGCGCATCACGCTGTCACGGCTCGCGGTGAGCCCGGA